>DASULL010000266.1:0-2934 GCA_036278215.1 Gammaproteobacteria bacterium
GTGCGTGAGGCCGATCTCAAGGGCCATATCAGCAACCCGAGCGCTAAGGGCGAAACGCTGGAAGACGCAGCTGCCAAGCAGTTCGATATCGGCGAGGACTACGCCTTGGCCGAGGCGGTCAATCTGCTGCGCGGTCTCGCCGTCCTCAACAGCCGCACCCGGCGAGGCTGACGGTTGTCCGTACGGCTCCTGCTGCTAGCCTGCCTGCTGCCGGTTCCGGCAGCAGCGGCATCAGCAGAGCCGGCGGCGGGCGCCATCAGCATCATCATCGACGACATCGGTCCGGCACTGGAGCCGGGCCAGCGGGCGATCGGCCTTCCGGGGCCGGTCGCTTACGCGTTTCTGCCCCATACCACGCATAGCAGGCGGCTCGCTGAGGCGGCAGCGAAGGGTGGCAAGGAGGTGCTGCTGCACCTGCCAATGCAAGCGGTGCAGGACGGTCCGCTGGGGCCTGGCGCGGTCACCATGGATATGGACCGGGTCGAATTCGCGGCAGCGGTCCATGGCGCCTTGGCGGCAGTGCCGCACCTGGTCGGCGTCAACAATCACATGGGCAGCCTACTGACTCGCCACCCAGGGCACATGACTTGGCTGATGCAGGAACTGAAGGGGCGCGGCGACCTGTTTTTTGTCGACAGCCGTACCAGCGCGCAGACGGTGGCGGAGCGGATGGCGCAGGAGCAAGGGGTACCGGCGCTGCGCCGCCACGTTTTCCTCGACCATGACCCGGCGCCGGCGGCGGTGGCCGCCGAGTTCGAACGGCTGATCGCCCTGGCGCGGCGCCAAGGCTTGGCCGTCGCCATCGGCCATCCTTACGCTTCCACCTTGGCGGTACTAGAGCACCGTTTGCCGATGCTGCAAGCGCAAGGGATTGCGTTGATCCCGCTGCGGGAGATGATCGCACGGCAGCAGACAGCAGGCGCAAAACCGGTTTCACCGCTGCAATATGAAAAAGACGACGGAGAAATGGCGAGAGCGGCGGCAAAGGTAGGAGGATCGGACAGCAGCGCCCGGCCTTGATCGGCCAGACGTGGTGCTGTCTGTCGGCGGGCTAGCTCAGGGTAATGTGCCTCAACGTCCTCTCCCCTAGCGCTGTGGCCAGGTGAACAGCAACAGCATCGCGCCAACCGCTCCGAGTGCCCAGCCGAGTGCCGGGATGTGGGTAAGAAACTCGAGCGTGCGACCGCTGCCGGCGAGCAGAATGAAGGCCCCAAGGATGCAGGCACTGCCAATGGCGGCGGCCACGTTGCGACGGCCGTTGTTGCGGATTTGGCGGCGCAGATGTTCTATTTCCTGGGTATATTCGGCCATGTGCCGCCGCATGGCGCTCAGATCGTCCAGCGCCTGATTGATCCGTGCCGGCAGTCCCGGCAGCCTTTCGCTCCAAATCGGCAGCTCCTGCCTGATCCGGCGCGCGATCGAGCCGACTCCGATCTGCTGGCGCATCCAGCCTTCCATATAAGGCTTGGCGGTTTTCCACAGATCCAGCTCCGGATACAGATCGCGGCCCAAGCCCTCGATGTTGAGCAGGGTCTTTTGCAGCAGCACCAGCTGCGGCTGCACTTCCATATCGAAGCGGCGGCCGGTCTGGAACAGCCGCAGCAGCAGGGCGCCGAACGAGATCTCGCTGAGCGGCCGTTCGAAGATCGGTTCGCAGACCGTGCGCATAGCGGCTTCGAACTCGTTGACTCGAGTGTCGGCCGGTACCCAGCCCGATTCGATGTGTAGCTCGGCCACCCGGCGGTAGTCGCGGTTGAAGAAGGCGATGAAGTTCTCGGCCAGGTAGCGGTGATCGGCTGGCGCCAGCGTGCCGACGATGCCGAAATCGACAGCAATGTACTTCGGCTCGGTAGGATCGCTGGCATCGACGAAAATATTGCCGGGATGCATGTCGGCGTGGAAGAAGCTGTCGCGGAATACCTGGGTGAAGAAGATCTCCACGCCCCGCTCGGCCAGCCGCTGCAGGTCGACGCCGCGGGCGCGCAACTGATCGATGTCGCTGACCGGGATGCCGTGGATGCGCTCCATCACCATGACGTTGCGGCGCACGTGCGGCCAGTACACTTCCGGCACATGCAAGATGGTCGAATCCTTGAAGTTGCGCTTCAGCTGCGAGGCATTAGCCGCCTCCCGCATGAGATCGAGCTCGTCATAGATGGTTTTCTCGAACTCCGCTACCACTTCCCGCGGCTGCAGCCGGCGAGCGTCGGCGATGTAGCGCTCGGCCAGATCGGCAATGGCGTACATCAGCTGGATGTCATCGCGGATCACCCGCTCGATACCGGGGCGTATTACTTTGACCACCGCCTGGGCGCCGTTCGGCAGCTGGGCGGCATGGACCTGGGCGATCGATGCGGAGGCCAGCGGCGTCTCGTCGAAATGGGTGAATATCGCGTTCAGCGGTTCGCCCAGCTCGGCTTCGACGATGCGGCGGGCGTCGGCGCCGGCGAACGGCGGTACCCGATCCTGCAGGCGGGCCAGCTCGACGGCGATATCCTGCGGTAGCAGGTCGCGGCGGGTCGAGAGGATCTGGCCGAATTTGATGAAGATCGGTCCCAAGTCTTCCAGCGCACCGCGGATGCGCTCACCGCGGGTGCCGGATGGCGCCTTCAGCCAGCGCCAGAACATGAAGCCCTTGAGAAAGCGCAGCGGCTTGAACAGGGGGACGTCGAGGATCAGCTCGTCCAGGCCGTGTTTGAGCAGCACCAGATTGATGCGCGTGATTCGCAGCAGCTGCCGGGGCCCCATCAGTAGCTCCGGCGGCTGGGCTGGCGCGCGCGCTCCAGCCGCTCGATGCGGGCTGTAAGGCGGTCGGTATCCTGGCGCAGGCGGTCGATGTCGTCGAGAAAGCCGGCCACTTCCGCTGCCGGCGGCAGCTGGCGGGCTTCCTCGGTCAGGTATTCACCGAGGTTGGCCTCAACGGTGCGGCGGGTT
>DASULL010000267.1:0-3417 GCA_036278215.1 Gammaproteobacteria bacterium
CAGCGTCGCCGCAGCGCGGCGCAGCATCGATGGTCCCCTCCTGCTCGCCATCGCCGCGGCGTTCGGCCTTGGCGCCGCCTTGGAAACCTCCGGCGTCGCCGCCGCCATCGGCGGCGGCCTGCTAACGCTTGCCGGCAGCGACCTCTGGCTGCTGCTGGTCTGCACCTACCTCGCCACCACTCTGCTCACCGAGGTAGTGACCAATAACGCCACTGCGGTATTGATGTTCCCCATCGTGATGGCCGCTACCGAAGCCGCCGGCGCCAACCCGGTCCCGTTCACGATTGCCATCATGATGGCGGCCTCGGCCAGCTTCGCCACCCCCATCGGCTACCAGACCAACCTCATGGTCTATGGCCCAGGCGGCTATCGGTTCAGCGATTTTCTGCGTTTCGGCCTGCCGCTCAACGTTCTCTGTGGCGTGGTGACGGTGCTGGTGGCGCCGCTAGTCTGGCCGCTGCAGGGCTGAAGACCGCGACAGCGTAAACGTCGTATAAGATATGCCAGCCGGCATTTTTGTTAGGCTAGCGTTTCCTATCCTTCAACAGCATGGATAAGCGCATGGACAAGAAAACCGCAATCGAGGCAGCCGCTTTTCGGCGCCTGTTAGAGCATCTGGATTCCCGCAAGGACGTCCAAAACATCGATTTGATGAATCTGGCCGGCTTCTGCCGAAACTGCCTGGCCAAGTGGTACGCCGCCGCTGCAGAAGAGCAGGGCGAAACCATCAGCTACGATGAGGCCCGCACGCTGATCTATGGCATGCCTTATGATGAGTGGAAGGCCAAGTATCAGACCGATGCTTCCCCGGAAGCGCTGAAAAAGCTGGAAACGACTCACAAGTAAGTGCTGGCAGATCGCTAGCGGCGCCGCTGCAGGCGAACCGGCGGAAAGATTCCAACCAAGGGGCACCCGAGCATGAACGCAAGCAGCAGCCTGCGGGACGAAACGACCGAAATCCTTGCTAAGGCCGAGACGTGGCTGGCCCAGGCCCAGCAGGTCGCTCTTGCCACGGTAATCGCCACCTGGGGTTCCTCACCGCGGCCGGTCGGCTCACTGCTTGCAGTAAACGCTGCCGGCGACTTCGTCGGCTCGGTGTCCGGCGGCTGTGTCGAGGGCGCGGTCATCGAGACGGCGGCGGAGGTCATTCGCAGCGGCCGGCCTCAGCAGCTCGAGTTCGGTGTCAGCGATCAGGCGGCCTGGGATGTCGGCTTGGCCTGCGGCGGCCAAATCAGGGTCTATGTCGAGAGTCTGGAACGGCAATCAGTCGAGGTTTTGCTCGCTGCCGATACGGGCCGCCAAGCGGTCGCCCGAGTGATCGCGCTCCAATCCGGCGAGTCGGCGCTTTATCAGGCAGGAGCCGACCAGGCCGGATTTCCACTGGGCCAGGAAATCGCCGAGGCGGCGCAGCAGATCCTGTCAGCCAATCACAGCACCCTGGCAGCGGTCGGCGACCAGGACATTTTCGTCCGGGTGTTCACCCCGCCACCGCGGCTGGTGATCATCGGCGCGGTGCACATCGCCCAGTATCTCGCCACAGTCGCCAGCCTCGCCGGCTTCGAAGTTACCGTGGTCGACCCGCGGCAAGCCTTCGCCACCAGTCAGCGGTTTCCGCAGACGACCTTGCTCAGCGAATGGCCGGACAAGGCCCTGCAACGGCTTGGCCTGGATGCACACACCGGCGTAGTCACGCTGACGCACGACGCCAAGCTGGATGAGCCTGCGCTTACCGCGGCGCTGAAATCGCCGGCTTTTTATATCGGCGCGCTCGGCAGCAAGAAAACCCATGCGGCACGGCTGGAACGCCTGACAGACGCCGGCATCGAGGCCTCTCAATTAGAGCGTATTCGCGCTCCGATCGGTCTCGATTTAGGCGGCCGCTCGCCCGCCGAAATCGCCATCGCAATTACCGCCGAGGCGATTCAGCACTGGCACCGCCCCGCTCAGCGCGAGCGGTAGTTTCTGCTCGGGAAATTAAAGCTATCGCTCGCCAGCTTCAGACAACAGGGCGACCGTAGCTCGGCCGCCCTCCGTTCTTCGGCCTATTTGCTGGTGGCCTTGGCCACATAATAAGCAACGGCTTCGACCTGCTCGGCAGACAGGGCCGTAAAAGCCGGCATCACGCCGATGCCGCCCTTCACCGCCGTGCTGACCCGCTCCGGCGTAGGCTTGAGCTCATCCAGATTGGGGCCGATCGTTCCAGCACTGCCGGCATCCTGCAGGGTGTGGCAAATAACGCAGGCGGGCATTGCCTGCGAAGTAAAGACCTTCTTACCAAGCTCGAATTTTTCGTCGGCCTGTCCCGCCGAAGAAAAAGCGAGCAACGCAGCGGCCAAAACAGACTGAGCGGCCAGTGCCGCTTTAAACCGAACCGACATTTGGAGTTTCCTGTATCAATCGGAATGTGCGGAAAGTCCCGCGCCGTAACGGCGCGGGATAACGGGCTTGCTTAGGCGACGGTGACCTCGACGGCATGGCGGCGCCAGCCGTTGTGGCCGTAGCCGCGCTCGTTCTCGGGGAAGTTTTCCGGCTGGACGTTACCCTTGCTGTCGGTTGCCCGGCTGGCAATGGTGTACTTCCCAGGCTTCAACTCCGCCTCCAGCACGAACGGCCGCCAGGCGAACTGGCCCAGATCCGGACCGACGAAGCGCGCCTTCCGCCAGCTCTTGCCGCCGTCGATAGAGACTTCGACGCCCTTGACCGCCTGCGCGCCGCCGAAGGCAACACCCCAGATCTGGGTCCGGCCGGCCTTGCTGTCTGTCAGCGGGTTGGTCACCCAGGACTTGACGTTCATCTCCCACATCGAGAGCTGGCCAGGAGCGCCCTTCTCGCCGACCGGACGCAGCCGATAGCCGCTCGACTGGATCTTGGCGTCGGTTTCCTGTTCCGTGAAGGCGAGCTGCTTGATGTACTTGACGTTGTTTACGCCGTAGTAGCCTGGCACCACCAGTCGCAGCGGACCGCCATGCGCCAGGGGCAGGGGCTGACCGTTCACTTCCCAAGCCAGCAGCGCATTTTCCATAGCCGCCAGCGGCACCGAACGCTCGACCATCAGCGACTTCGGATCCAGGCCCTGCGGCAATTCCTCGCCGCCGGTGCCGGTCATGAACTTAGCGCCCTTCTCGATCCCGCCGAGGGCTTCCACCACCTTGCGCACCGGCACGCCGGTCCACAGCACGCAACCGGCCGCGCCGACCCCCCAGGGCGTACCGCTGGCCTTGTGGTCGAAAAAGGCACGGCCGTTACCGGAGCACTGCAACACGGTAGCGACCGTCTCAACACCCAGGCTCTTAAGCTCGGCCACGGTCATGGTGCG
Source organism: Gammaproteobacteria bacterium (assembly GCA_036278215.1). GTDB lineage: Bacteria > Pseudomonadota > Gammaproteobacteria > Nitrococcales > AK92 > JAAYIK01. The sequence goes on from DASULL010000267.1 coordinate 3,317, forward strand.
GGAATTCTTGGTGCCCTGGATAGATACTTCCCACGCATCCCGGTCAGCAACGACGGACTCGTCCGGAGACGGCACGTTGTTACGCACGAACAATTCCTGCA
>DASULL010000268.1:0-8229 GCA_036278215.1 Gammaproteobacteria bacterium
GACGGCCCTTGGTAGCTGCCTTCGATCTGCACGACGATGCTGTCGGCGCGCTGATCGGCAGAAAAGTACACCTCATCGCCGGCTCGCAAGGTGTCGCTGCGAAACGCCTCCAAAGGCAGATAGGCGGAAAACGGCCCAGTGTCGCGCACGCCGCGGTGCAGAACATGGGAGACGCCCGGGTTGAGCTGCGCCAGCTCCAGCAGTTGATGCCCCAGGCGCGAATCGCTGTCGAGCTCGTAACGATACGGCTGGGCGACATCGCCGGCCACGGTCACCACCGGGCCGCGCTGCTCAACGACGATGGTGTCGCCGTCTTCAAACTGCGGCCGCGGCAGGCGGCCATGAATGAGGAAGTCGTACAGATCCGCTTCGGCGATGGTTTTACCGTCGCGCAGAACCCGGACGCGGCGGAAGCTGCCGGTGTTTTTGTCGATACCGGAGGCCTGATCCAAAAAGTACAGCAGCGAGTCGCTGGGGCTGCCGGCATAGCGGCCCGGCTTCTCCACATAACCGGTGACGAACACAGCAACCGGCTGCACGCCCTGCAGATTGGTATAAACCGAGACGTTGCCGGTGAAGACTTCCCGAATGGCCGCCTTCACCCGCGCATCCAACTCGCTATTGGAAACTCCCTGCACATACACCGGCCCGACATAGGGCACGAAAATATTGCCTTGGACATCCACCGGCAGGACCCGATCGAACTCCACCGCCCCCCAGGCACGCACGGTGATTTGATCGCCCGGCAAGATGCGATAGGCGGGGTTCAGGCCGGAGGCCCGCGGCCCACGAAAGCCGCCGCTAAATAAATCGGCGCCGAAGGGTGGGATCGTGTCGTCCTGCGGTACGACAGGCTCCACCGGGCCATAGGTGCCAACGCGCCGATCGACCGCCGAAGGCGGCTCGGCAGGAGCGGGAATCTGGGTCGCTTGCACACCGTCTGGCAGATCGCCGATCCCGCTGATTAGCTGAGCGGCTACCGGCGCAGGCATAGCCAGCGCGATTACAGCGATCAGCGCCAGCGAAACGCCAGTTATTGACGGAAGGTAGCTGAACTCTTTCATTCCGCGCCCTGCCGCTGGATTTGCTCGGACTGCTGCGTCAGTAACGGCCGGCCGGTGTGCTGCAGCACGCGTACCTGTTGCCAGCGACCTTTCGCCTGGCGACAGGCAAGGCCAGGCTGGCGCACACCGTAGGACTCAATCGTCAATTCCCGGCAGGTGCGCCCGCTGGCGGCGTAGTACGGCGCCTGCACCTGCACCGTGGCGGCAGCTCCCCAGGGGCTGTGCGGAAACACCGCGCTGCCACCTGCGGGCGCTTGCTCCAAAAACGTCTGGACAGCGGCAGGCAGAGCCGCACCCGCCCCCTCCTCCTCGCCCGCCGATAGGACGGCACAACCCGACAGACTGGCGAACGCAACGATCAGCAAAGCGTTGCGCAGAGCCGGCGCCTTTTGGGCCATTTCGGAAATAGTGAGGACGGAGCAAAAAATGGGCATAGAGTTACTTGCAGGTCTATCTGAGATTATTTCTTCTGGTAGCCGACAGCGGGCGCGTTTACTTCCTTCTACTTTACGTTTACTCGCAGAAGCACCGCACAAGCTGCTCCTGAGTATCCTCTAACCGCGTCCTGCATACCTGGCCCAACCGGGCCCGACTTCCCTGCGTACCCATTCTTGCAAGGAACTGTGTCACAAAATTAATTATTTGGCAAAAATCTCAAGAACCCCGGTAACTTCGCCGCTGTCATTGACCGCCACCAAGGCTTTGATCTTGCGCTCTTGCATTAAACGCTCGGCTTCGGCGAGCTTCTCGCTTTCGCTTATCGTCACCGGCGAGCGGGTCATGATTTGCGAGATCGGCTGGCTCATTGCTTCCGGATCCACCAGCAAAGCGCGGCGCAGATCGCCATCGGTGACAATGCCGGCGGGCCGCCCTTGATCGAGCACCAGCACCAAGCCAAGCCGAGCGCGGGTCATTTCCCACAAGCAGTCGCGCAGCAACTGGGTCGGCTCGACGATAGGCAAGTCATCGCGATGCATCACATCCTGAACGCGGGTGAGCAGCCGCCGCCCCAGGCTGCCGCCCGGGTGGTACTTGGCGAAATCTTCCGGCTGAAACCCGCGCGCTTTCATCAGAGCGACCGCCAGGGCATCGCCAAGCGCCATGGTGACGGTGGTGGAAGTGGTGGGCGCGAGGTTATTAGGGCAGGCCTCGCGCTCGACCGGCGTTAGCAGCACGATGTCGGAGTGACGCGCGAGGGTAGAGTCGGCACGCCCAACCAAGCTGATAATCCGGTTACCAAAGCGCTGCAGCGACGGCAGCAGCCGGATCACTTCGTCGGTTTCGCCGCTGAAGGAAATCAGCAGGACAACGTCCTCGGGGGCGATCATGCCAAGGTCGCCGTGGAAGGCTTCGCCAGGATGGACGAAAAAGCTCCGGGTGCCGGTGGAGGCAAACGTCGCCGCAATCTTTCTGCCGACGATGCCGGACTTACCCATGCCGGAGATGATCACCCGCCCTTGGCAGCTGAGGATAGCCGCAACGGCTTGATCGACTTCTGCCCCCAGCGCTTGGGCGACGTAGGTCAGCGCCCGCGCCTGTTCTATCAGCACCCGCGCTGCATTTAGAGAACAGCTTTCCTGAACGGGCGCCACATTTTTCTTACTCATAGCTGCCTCAAAAATATGTGGGACTTCCCCGGTCCCCTTTAGAAATTGGGCTTTATTAAGCCCTCGAGTTCGCTGAAGGGGGCGAGGATAGCAAGGCATATCTCTTCCGGAAACCCCTTAACGATTTGAAGGCGTGACTTACTTGACAAGAGCGAGTGCGCCAGTCGACAACTCCTAAAACAGAGACTCATTGGTGGATGAGTGCGCCCCAGAGGCCCAAAGGAGCAGGCTCGCCATGACGGCGCAAAAGATATGAGAAAAGTAAAAACCGGATGACTGGCAGAGCACCGTAGCCAGACAGGCGCTGCTCCAGCGCCTGTTTCTGTTTGCTTTTTGGCCTATGGGAGAGGGGGGCGAGGCGCGAGACCGTCAGCCATCAGGACGGGCGGAACAATACAGTTGAATTAGCTCCGATGAGCATTTTAGCTACTTACGACCAATACCAAGCGCTTATTAATCGACCTATTAATAATAAATCTTCGGCTTGCCGCATCGAAAACAATTCTCATTCCGTCCGCATTCACCCACAGACAGCCGACCCGCTCTCTATCTCCGTCTGATCTCAAAGCAATGATGCACTTTCGGATTGCGGGCAAAATCCGGCGGGATCGTTTCGCGGGTGATATCGCGGATATCGAGTTCGGGCAAGGCGTCGGCATCGAGCCGGAAACGGCGCAAGTTGTTGGAAAAGATCAGCAGGCCATCCGGCGCCAACAGGCTGGCGGCCTGTCGCAGCAAAGCCACGTGGTCGCGCTGCACGTCGAAGGTATTCTGCATCCGCTTGGAGTTGGAGAAGCTGGGCGGGTCAAGGAAGATCAGGTCGTACTGCCGCCGGCGCTTGCCGCTTTGCTCGGCCAGCCAGCTGAGGCAATCCGCCTGGATCAGCTCGTGCCAGGGCCCACGAAACCCGTTCAGCGCCAGGTTACGCTCAGCCCAATCGAGGTAGGTGCGCGACATGTCCACGCTGGTGGTGCTGCTGGCGCCGCCGACGGCGGCATGGACGCTGGCCGCGCCGGTATAGCAGAACAGGTTGAGAAAACGCTTGCCTTGCGCCAACTGGCCAATCCGGGTGCGGGTTGGGCGATGGTCGAGGAATAGCCCGGTATCGAGGTAGTCGGTGAAGTTCACCAGCAACCGGCAGTCGCCCTCGCGCACCTCGTGGTAGCGGCCCCGCTTATCCAGTTTTTCGTATTGCGCCCGCCCCCGCTGGCGCTCGCGGACCTTGAAGAACATCTGCTCCGCGGGAATATCGAGCACTTCCGGAATTACCCGCAGCGCCGTGCGCAGCCGTCGGCCGGCACTGGCAGCGTCGACGGATGCCGGCGCCGCGTATTCCTGCACGTGCACCCACAGCTTGTCGCCCTGGTACAGGTCCACCGCTACCGCGTATTCGGGCAGATCGGCGTCGTACAGGCGGTAGTTGGTCACGCCTTCGCGCTTGGCCCAGCGGCTCAGATTGCGCAGATTCTTGCGCAGGCGGTTGGCCAGCATTTCATCGCCGCCGGCTTCCTGCGGCTGCTCCTCCGCCGGCGGGCGGACGGCGATATCGAACAGCGACAACCGGCACTCGATGGGGCCGTTGAACAGCTGATAGCTCTTGCGCGGCTTGAGCCCGACCCGCAGCCCAAGCTCCGGATTGCCGGTGAACACGGCCGCCTGCCAGCCGCCGAACCGCTGCTTGAGCAGATCGCCGATCTGGCCATAAAGCGGGATCAGCGCGGTGGCGTCCCCCAGCCGCTCACCGTATGGCGGATTGACGATGAACAGGCCGGTTTCTTTATCCAGCGGCTGCGCTTCGCTCAGCGAGCGCCGCTCGATGTGGACCTTGCCCTGCAGGCCAGCCCGCTCCACGTTCGTCAACGCTACCCGCACCGCCTGGGCATCGACGTCGTAGCCGGTAATGCGCGGCAACCGCGCCAAGCCCGCTTCACGGCGGGCCAGCGCTTCCTCGCGCAGCTGTCGCCACACCGCCGGCACATGGCCCAACCAACCAAGAAAGCCGAAGTATTCGCGCAGCAGGCCGGGGGCGGTGTCGCCGGCGATCAGGGCGCCTTCGATCAGCAGCGTGCCGGAGCCGCACATCGGGTCCAGCAAGGCGCCGCCTTCGGCCGCCAGCGCCGGCCAGCCGGCGCGCAGCAGCAACGCCGCCGCCAGATTTTCCTTGAGCGGCGCGGGCGTGCCTTCCTGGCGATAGCCGCGTCGATGCAGACTCTCGCCGGATAAATCGAGGGCGAGTTGGGCCTCGTCGCGGTGCACATAGACGTTGAGCTGCAGGTCGGGCCGTTCCGCCCGCACCGATGGCCGGCGGCCGGTTTCGTCGCGCAGGCGGTCGACCACCGCATCCTTGGCTTTCTGCGCGCCGAACTGGGTATGGGTGATAGCCGAGCGGCTGCTGACGAAATCCACCGCCAGGGTGCCATCGGGGCTCAAGTGCTCGGCCCAATCGACCGCCCGCACCCCGGCGTACAGCTCTTCCGGCGTTGCCGCCGGGAAGCGCGCCAGCGGCAGCAGGATGCGGTTGGCGGTGCGCGACCACAGGCAGGCGGCATAGCCGATGCGCAGCTCACCGGCAAAAGCGACACCGCCACGACCTTCCCGCACCTGCTCGGCGCCGAGCGCCCGCAGCTCGTCGGCCAGCAAAGGTTCGAGGCCACGGCCGGTGGTGGCGAAGAATTCCATGATTGTGCTCATTGGTGACGGTTCAGGCTCGTAATAACGTGGGGGTGGCGCGGCCTAGGAGGCATGTTTCATGAAACCTTTGCGGCGGGGCGGTATGCGGGTGGTGCCGAAGATCTGCCCAGCCACGCCTCTAAGCGATTGCAGCGACCCGAGCCGATGGATACATCAATGCCAGGACCAATGCCGCCAACCTGTCGGCCGCTGCGCGGCCGTCTCGCGGCTAAAGCCGTATTAGCCCCTTCATGGGGCCTCCTACGGGGGGCTCTGCCAATCTGGAGCGACGGTACCCTGTGGGAGCACCCATAAAGGGCGTAATACGGCTTTAGCCCCGACAGCCGGCCGAGAGGCCGGCACACCCCAGCACCATCCAGGCCAGTGCCGCGATCCCTTTCGGCCGCTGCCGCGGCCGTCTCGGGGCTGAAGCCCTTTAGGCCCTTTACGGGTCCTCCTACAGGGAGCAGCTACCACATGAGATCGTCGGGAATCGGAAAATCCGCGTAATCCGGGTCTTCCGGCTCTTTGCCGTCGCTCAGGAAGGCCACGAGGTACGGTGCGATCGGCTGCACCTTACGCGCCACTTCCACCGGTACCACGCGGTAGCGGCCGCGGGTGCGGCAGATCGCCAGCTTGCCGGCCACCAGCTGCTTGTGCAGCTCCGGGCTGACATAGACCTGCTTGATCTTGCCGCCATGGGTGAAATTGAAGCCAAGGTCTTTGTCGCTCTGCGGCCGCGAGATCTCGCTCTTGACCACCAGATCGCGTGCCTGCGCCTCGGCCGCTTTACGGTTCGCTTCGGCTTGGCGCTCGCGGTTAATCGCCTGGGCACGCGCTTTCTCGCGCGCTGCTGCCTCGGCTGCCAGCCGTGCCGCTTCCGTCTGCGGTGCCTCTCCGCCAGTGCGCTTCTGCTGCTTCGCCTCGCGGTGATGCTTGCGGTCGCTGGCCTTGGCGCGCTTCAGGTGCTCCTGGTTCGCCAAGCCGGCCTTGATCAACTGGTCGCGTAAGGAATTACTCATCCGTCCGGTCCTCGCGGACACCCCGTGCAAAGGTTAATTGGCCCTATGGTAAGCCATGCGAGCGAAACAGGCACCGCCCGCGTCTTCACCATGCTCTATTTAGACGGCGCCAAGCCGGCCCCACCTTAGGCAGCGGAGGTCCGTTTATGCTTATGGCGCTGCTCGTAATCCTGACAGCACTGCTGATCGCCGCCACAGCCTACGTCCACTACCGGCTGCCGATTCATACCCTGGACAGCGGCAAAACCTGGCTGCTGCGGTTTTTGCTGATCCTTGTCGGGGCTGGTCTCGGCTGGCTCAGCATGACATGGTTCAGCAATATAACCGAGGCCGCCCGCTCGGTGCTGTTCCTGTTCGGCTTCGGCCTTGCTCACCTCCCGGCTTTCTTCATTCTCTACATGAAGCGCCAGCGAGGCGAGTATGGCCACGGCTGACAATATTGTCGGTCACAGCGAACGGCGCGACTGGTGGGGGCTCGGCGGCTGGCTGCTGCTCAGCTACTTGGCAGCGCTGAGCGGCGCCGTGTTCGAGCCGGGCACTTGGTATGCCCAGCTCGCCAAGCCGCCGCTAACACCGCCCGGAACCGCCATCGCAGCGGTATGGCTGGTTCTTTACGGGCTTATGGGTGCTGCCGCCTGGCTGGTGTGGCGGGCACGCGGTTTCAGCGGCGCAACTACCGCGCTGGTATTCTTTCTTGCTCAGCTTGCTGCGAATGCCGCCTGGTCTTGGTTGTTCTTCGGCCTGCATCTGCCCTTGGCGGCCCTGCTCGACCTGATTATCCTCTGGATACTGCTGTTCGGCACCGTCGTCTTGTTCTGGCGGGTGCGACAGCTCGCAAGCATCCTCCTGCTGCCCTACCTTGCCTGGGTCAGCTTTGCCGGCTACCTGAACTTTGGAATCTGGTGGCTCAACCGATAAGGAAATAATCATGGTGACAGCAATCGTTTTGATCTGTGCCGACCGCGGCCGTGTCAACAGCGTTGCGCAAGCACTGTTGGAGATCGAGGGCGTTTCGGAAGTCTATTCCGTTGGCGGCCGCTTCGATCTGGTCGCAATTCTGCGAGTCGCTTCCAACGAGGCGCTGGCCGAAGCCGTTACCGAACAGCTGCAAAAAGTCCCCGATATCCGGGAAACGGAGACGCTGATCGCCTTCAAGGCGCAGTCGCGGCACGATCTGGAAAGCATGTTTTCGATCGGCCTCGGCTGAAAACAAACGCCCTGAGATAACTGCTCTGCCGGCAGCGGGATAGCTGTAAAGGCGCAGCGGCCTGCTCTGAAATTGCCCCCGATTTTGCCCGGCAATGCGCTACTCTTGCGCCTGCAACATCTTCGGGGGGTTCCAGATGCATCGCTTCACTCTCTCTAACGCCCGCTACCAGACCATCCTGCCTTGCCTGTTTGCGCTGGGCATGGTTGCCGGTTGCGCCAGCACGCCGCGCGAGGTGGCGAGCTATCCCGTCCAGGTCCGGCTCGAGTCGAAGAGCATCGCCCAGCTACCGGGGCTGGAGCCGCGGCTGGTGGCTTTTAGCGACAAGCGCATCGGCTTCATGCTGAATCCGCCGGAACAGTGGCAGGTGCAACGCATGCATTTGCCCGAACTGCAGGAGATGATCGAGCACTGCGCCCGCTCCGGCAGCGGCGACAATCGGCCAACAATGCTGCTGCGCCGGGCAGTGCTTACGGATAGCGATGGCGCCGTGCTCGCAACCTTCAGCGACGGCGACAAGCAACCGCTGACCAGCCTGAACCGCTACGCCGGCTACACGGTTGCGACGACCAAACCGGCGGATGCCACCCTGACGCTGGAAGTCGATCCCGATCAGTTCCACGGCCAGCTTAGGACCGAGTTCGAAGGCGTGTTTCACG
>DASULL010000269.1:0-3634 GCA_036278215.1 Gammaproteobacteria bacterium
GAGAGGGAACCGATGCGCAGCTCGATATCGGGGATGAGGTGCTGGATCAGCGACGATTTGCCGACCCCCGACTGGCCGACCAGAACGCCGGTTTTTTCCCGGAATTTGGTTTCCAGCGCGGCCATGCCTTCGCCGGTGCGGGTACTGCCGGCCAGCACCGGGTAGCCCAGCTTTTCATAGATGGCCAGTTGTTCCAGCAAGGCGGTCCGCTCCTCGCCGGCAAGATCGAGCTTGTTCAGCCAGACCAGCGGCTGGATCTCCAGCTGTTCGGCTAGGACCAGGTAGCGATCGATCAGGCTGCGTTCGAACGGCGGGCGCACCGCCACGACGATGACGAGAAGATCGACGTTGGCGGCGAACGGCCGCAGCTGATCGCGGTAATTCGGCCGCGCCAGCAGGTTCCGGCGCGGTAGGATTTCGTCGATGACCTTGCCGCCGGCGTACTCGCTGAAGCGGACGTAATCGCCGCAGTAGGGTTTGCCGAGGCTACGCCGGGGCAGGCAGCGATGCAGGCTGCCAGCAGCGTCTTCGACGATGCAGTCCTGACTGTGGCTGGCGACGACTCGCCCGACACCCTGTTCGGCCATATTTCTCGCTCTTGCTATGGAAGACTGTCTCGACAGATAGCCGCTGCACCAGCTAGGCGAGCGATCTACCGAAAGGTTCTAAACGAAGGATGCTGTAGTTACACTGCAAGCCCTTCGATCGGCTCATTTTAACGAAAGGCGTTACAACATGGCGCAGTCGCCCGACAACCTGATCTGGATCGACCTGGAAATGACCGGCCTCGATACCGATAACGACCGGATCATCGAAATTGCCACGGTCATCACCGACGGCCAGCTGAACGTGCTTGCCGAGGGGCCGGTGCTCGCCATCCACCAGCGCGACGAAATCCTGAACGCCATGGACAACTGGAACACGACCCAGCATGGTGGCTCCGGGCTGCTCGATCGGGTCCGGCGCAGCACCATCGACGAGGCGGAAGCGGAGCGGCAGACCCTCGACTTTCTCCGTCAGTGGGTGCCGCCTAACGCTTCGCCGATGTGCGGCAACAGCATCTGCCAGGATCGTCGTTTTCTGCATCGCTGCATGCCGGAACTGGAGCGCTACTTCCATTACCGGCATCTCGACGTCAGCACCCTCAAGGAGCTGGCTCGTCGCTGGGCTCCGGAGATTCTGTCCGGTTTCACCAAGCAGAGTTCCCATCTGGCCCTGGACGATATCAAGGACTCCATTGCCGAATTGCGTTACTACCGCGAGCATTTCATCCGCGGCGGCAGCGGCGGAGCCTGAACAAGGCCAAAACCGCTGATAGCCTCGCGTTTGCGTTGCATCTGCATCGCCGCTGCGGGCGTATCGACAGCATGCCGGGCTTGCACCACAATGGCGCTGCCCGACGCGGTAAGAGAGCCTGTCGAGAGCCGGAAGCGTCGGGGCAGGAGAACTACAAGATGATGGAATATGTCCGGTTTGTGGCGGTATTCGCCGTAATGCTAATACTTTTCCTCTCGAGCCCGGAGGGTATGCTTGCCCGGCTGGGACTGGAGCATAGCCCGCTGATCGCAGCCTTGGCAGCGGTCATCGTGGCCGGTGTGGTGCACAATTACAAACTCGTTTTTGCCATAGCCACGGTATTGCTTGCGGTAGGCGCCAACCTTTCGCCGGAAGTTACCGCCAATCTTGGTTTCGACCGCGACTACGCCATCGCGGCGCTGCTGGCGGCGCTGATCGGGCCGTGGGTGATGGGGCAGCTGGGAGATTGAGGTAGGCTGAGAAGGCTTGCCGCCAGGGAGCGCAAGGAACAGGAGCGGTTTCCTCTGGAGGGATTCGTGTGACGGGCCTGACGGCTTACTCGCTACGCTCGACCTGTGGGCCGGCCTCCGGCCATAACGAAGCGACGGATCGTTTTAGCCGCGACCGCCGGCCGAGAGGCCGACACTCCAAACCTCAGCGGTGGCAGGAAGTTGCTGGGCCGCTGCCGCGGCCGTCTCGGCGCTGAAGGACTCTTAGCCAAAGAGGGGGTGGCTGCTTGCGCAGCCATCTCGGCCCTAAAGGGCCTCCCACAGGGCGCTAATCTCAGCGGCTGGCAGAGCCTGCCCCTGTAGGAGCGGCTTTAGCCGCGACAGCCGGCCGTCAGGCCGGCACACCAAACCTTGGTGGTAGCGGGGAAGCTGGTCGGCCGCTGTCGCGGCCGTCTCGGGGTTAAAGCCCCTCCTACAGGATGTCGGGGCGCCAGCTGCTGGCAGGCGGCGGGGCAATACCGCTGGGCTTGTCTACCGTCACGCTATTGCTTACCGCTCCACCGGCGTATCGTCGCGATTGCCCCATTCCGACCAGGAGCCCGGGTAGCCGCGGACCCGGTCATAACCCAGGTGTTTGAGCATCACGTAGGTATGGGCAGAACGGTGGTGGGTCTGGCAGTGGGTGATCACTTCCTTGTCCGGCGTGACCCCCAGGTCCTGCAGCATGCTGCGCAGGGTCTGTGCCGGCAGCAGGCGGCGGTGGCGCTGCGGGTCCATCGCCCTGGTCCAGTCGAAGTTGACGGCGCCTGGGATGTGGCCGGCCCGGGCGGCACGCTGATCGACGCCGGAGTACTCGGCGGCCGAGCGGGTGTCGAGAACGATCACTTCAGAGTCGCCGAGGTGGGAGCGGATGTAATCGAGATCGGCCACCGCTGCCGGGTTACGGAGTTTGGCCACGTACTGGCTCGGCTGCGGCGCGACATTGCCGCTCTCCAGGGGACCGCCCGCCGCCGCCCAAGCGGCGAGGCCGCCGTCGAGCAGCGAGAGGCCGGGGTGACCGAGCGCGTCCAACGTCCACAGCAGGCGGCTGGCACGGCCGCTGCCCTCGCCGTCGTAGGCGACGACGTGACGGTCCTCGGTCAGGCCAACGGCCGACAGCACCGCCGATAGCTGCGCTGTGTCAGGCAGCATACCCATGGCTGGCGGCTGTGGGCTGATGATGGCGGGGAACGGCAGGTTGACCGCACCCGGCAGATGGTGAGCGACATAGTTGGCCGGGTCGCTGAGGTCGACCAGCAGCAGGCGCGGATCGCCCAGCACGGGCTGCAGCTGTTCCGGTTCGACAACGATGGGCAGCAGGGGCGCGACCATGGGGACTCTCCTTGATTCCTCGTTAATGCCGGCTGGACGCGGTGGTTTTAGGAGCCTGCCAGCGGTCTGACCTGGACGATGACGCCGAGCGTGGCGTGATCCAGATAATGCAGCTCGCCGGTGCGGATACGGCGCGATTGCTGATGCACGTAGGTTGGCTCGGGCGCGGCGCCCCCTCCTGCGGTTACTACGGTCCCGCTGCTCGGCTGGTAGTAGCGCAGGTCGACAGCCACGTGGAGAAAACGGTCTTGCTGGAAGCGCACCAGGCCGTACAGGGGCGGTCGTGCGCCGTCGGCCCAGGGCTGCCAGTTGGGTGGGATCGCTACCGATGCGGTCTGGTTGCCGGCAAGACCAGGCTGGCGCCAGCCGATATGCAGCAATGGCTGGTAGCGCTGCGAATCCCGCAGGCTCTTGTAGACGCTGCCCAGCTTGAGCTCGCCGTTGCCGAGCATGGTATAGGGCTGGCTGGCGCCAGCCTGCGGTTGGCGCAGCGAGACGACTTGGGATGCTTGCGGCGC
>DASULL010000270.1:0-2887 GCA_036278215.1 Gammaproteobacteria bacterium
GCGGCTGATACCCCAGCGCTCGGCGATCAACTCGGCGCTCTGGCCCTGATGGATCAGCTCATGGCGTTCGAACAGTGCTGGATTCAACACCTCGAAACCGCGGAAATTGCCATCGGGATTGATATCGAGAAACATCGGCGCGCGCGACATGTTCTCGATACCACAGCCAATAGCGTAATAGGCATCGCCGGCGGCAACCGCCTGACTAGCGAAATGCATGGCCTGCTGACTGGAACCGCACATGCGATTCAGCGACACGCCCGGTACGGTCACCGGAAAGTCGGCCAACAAGACTGCCAGTCTGGCAATATTCGCCCCCTGCTCGCCTGCCTGCGTGACGCAGCCGGCAATGACGTCGCTGACCGCGGCCGGCTCGATGCCGGTGCGTTCCACCAGGCCATTCAAGGCATGCGCCAACAAAGCATCCGGACGTGTTTCCCGAAAAACGCCGTTACGCCGCCCGAACGGCGTACGCACAGCGTCAAGAATGACGGCTTCTGACATGGTTCTACTCCTTATGAAGGTTCGCCGAAGAGACGCGGAAGGCACGGAGTAAAGGCAGGAACAAAGATGCGAGGCTCAGCGCGAACGGCCCCAAGGCGGCTGACCGGCAAAGAGAAGTGGCGGTACCGACCGGTGAATCCCGCTCTTCTACCTGCAACTCCAAATGTGGGTTCTTCAAGCGCGCAACGCCACTATCGGCAGGTCGCGCTCAGCCGCCCATCGCTCCCAGTCGGCAGCGTCGCGCTCCTGGAGGGCGCTCCGCAGCGTGGCGTGGCTGAGTTCTGCCAGCCCTAGCTCGGCCGCCAGGCGCGCGCTGAAATGGGGCTCCAGGCAACCGACGGCAACGGCGCCAGTGCGCGCCGGGTAGATCCCGTACTCGGGCAGCCGGCCGCCGAGCAGCCCCTGGCCGGGCGCGGTGGCGCCATGTCGCAGCGGCGCCGCTAGCGCCCGGGCGCCATCGAACAACGCTACCGTAGCCAGCCCGCCTTCGCCGGTACGGGCGCGCTGCAGCAGCAGCGCCAGGGCCGCGCTGACGGCCCGTTCCGCGCCGATCAGATCAGCCGCCAGAGTGCGCGGCATGTGCTCGCTGTCGAGCAACCCGGCTTCCGCCAGATAGGTCAGATCGTGGCCCGGGCGATCGTCGTCCGGCGGCGCATAGCCGACGATGGCCACCTGACACAGACGCGGATGGCGCGCCCGCAGGGTCGGCCAACTCAGCCCCAGCCGCTCCAGGGCGGCGGGCCGGCTGGAAGTGATCAGCAGATCGGCAGCGGCCAGGTGACCGTGCAGGGTTTCGAGGTCGTCCGGCTGCTTCAGATCGAGGGTGTAGCGGGCTTGGCCGCGGTGCAGCTCTTCGTACCACACCGGACTGAACAGCGCCATCGGATCGCCGCCCGGCGCTTCCACCTTGACGACTTCGGCTCCCAGCTCGACCAGTCGGGCTGCGGCGGCCGGCCCCGGCAGGTTGGGAGCGAGACTGACTACCCGCACTCCCTGCAATAGCGTGAGCGGCGCGCCGCTCATTGGTCGGCTCCCTGGGCTACGTCCCGATGGCGATCGAGCGGAAACTTCATACAACTCCTCCCCTGAGCTGGCAGCCAGAAGTTGGCAAAAGCCGGTGCCTGGAGCACTCGACAGACCGGTAAATGAGTAACCTTGAATGTAGCAGGCTGGCCGGCCGCCGCAAGCAGCGCTGCCGGCATCCGGCAACCGCTCTGAACGCGCTGGTACTGCTTTGGAGCGGCGGCCGCAATACTCTGGCTGGCGGGCTTTCCCGTCGGGAGGCGTCATGATCGACAGCAACCGCCGCAGCACGCTGCGCTTGCTGGCCGCCATGGCCGGCATGGCCATGGTTGGACCGGGCGCGGCTGGTCGAAGCAGAGACAAGGAGGCATTCATGCATAGCCGCACCATTCCGTCGTCGGGCGAATCGCTGCCGGTCATCGGCCTGGGTACTTGGCAGACTTTCGACGTCGGCACCTCCGCCAGCGAGCGGGCGCCACTGGCGGAGGTGCTGGCCGGTTTCGTCGAACTGGGCGGCAAGCTGCTCGACTCATCGCCCATGTATGGCCGCTCCGAGGAGGTTGCCGGCGACTTGGCGGCACAGCTCGGCCTGCACGACCGGCTGTTCCTCGCCACCAAGGTCTGGACCTCGGGGAAACAGGCCGGCATTACGCAGATGCGGGATTCCATGCGCAAGCTGCGGACCGAGCGGATCGACCTGATGCAGGTGCACAATCTGGTCGACGCCGACACCCATCTCGACACCCTGGCGGAATGGAAACAGGCCGGCTTGGTCCGCTATGTCGGCGTCACCCACTACACCGCCAGCGCCCACGACGAATTGGCCCGGCTGATTACCGCCCGCCCGGTCGACTTTATCCAGATCAACTATTCGCTGGGAGAACGCGATGCCGAACGGCGGCTGCTGCCGCTGGCCATGGAACGCGGCATCGCCGTCATCGCCAACCGGCCGTTCGGCGGCGGCAATCTGCTGCGCCGGCTGCGCAACCAGCCCCTGCCGGACTGGGCGGCCGAGATCGACTGCCAGAGCTGGGCCCAGCTCCTGCTCAAATTCGTCGTCTCGCACCCGGCCATCACCTGCGCCATCCCGGCCACGTCGCAGATCAAGCACCTGCGCGACAACATGCAGGCCGGCTACGGCCGCATGCCGGACGAAGCACTGCGGCAGCAAATCGCCGCAGCGGTAAACTGAACAGCGACAAAAAGCTTTTAGCCAGACCTGGGCTTGGTGTAGCTACGTCCCCATACCAGTGCAGTCACCAGCGCGGTCGGGCTCCTCCCCGGCTGCGCTGGGTTTCGGCCGTTTTTTTTTTCGGGCCGCCTCACCAGCTACGGAGGGGACGCCCCTGGCCATGGGACG
>DASULL010000271.1:0-8960 GCA_036278215.1 Gammaproteobacteria bacterium
TGGCGATAGCGAGGCGCGCCTCGGTAACGGTATCCATGGCCGCCGACACCAGCGGAATGCTGAGCTGGATTTCGCGAGTGAGCTGTGTTCTGAGGTCGACGTCCTTAGGCAGGACGGAAGATTGGGCAGGAAGGAGGAGTACGTCGTCGAAAGTCAGGGCATCCTGAACAATACGCATAAATGGCACCTATCGGCCGGCGGGCAAAATTAAGATAGCCGGACATTATAGAAATAGTCGCCAGCCGGGTAAACCTTCTATCCGGTCTTCTCGCTGCAGCGCTGTTGGAGCCGACCGTCGCGCTGCTATCATGCCGTGCATGCACGACCTCCTCAATCACAGCCGCAATGACGGCCGCGCCATCTACACCGTCTCGCGCCTCAACCAGGAAGTCCGCCTCCTGCTGGAAGGCGTATTCCCGCTGATCTGGGTCGAAGGCGAGATCTCCAACTTCTCCCGTCCCAGCTCCGGCCACTGCTATTTCTCGCTAAAGGACAAGGACGCCCAGGTCCGCTGCGCGATGTTCCGCAACACCGCTCTCAAGCTGCGCTTCCAGCCCAAGGATGGCGCGCATGTGCTGCTACGGGCGCGGGTCGGTCTGTACCCGGCACGCGGCGAGTTCCAGCTGGTGGTCGAGCACATGGAAGAAGCCGGCGATGGCCGGCTGCGGCGCGCATTCGAGGAACTCAAGCTGCGGCTGCAGCGTGAAGGGCTGTTCGATCCTGCCCGCAAGCGACCGCTGCCGCCGCTGCCGCGCCGCCTCGGCATCGTCACCTCCCCTACCGGCGCCGCGATTCACGACGTGCTGACGGTTCTCAAGCGCCGCTTTCCGGCGCTACCGGTGCTGATCTATCCAGTGCCGGTGCAGGGCGACGGCGCCGCCGCCAAGATTGCCGAAGCAATCCGGCTGGCCGGCCAGCGGGCCGAGGTCGATGTGCTGCTGGTCACCCGCGGCGGCGGCTCGCTGGAAGATCTCTGGGCCTTCAATGAAGAAGTGGTAGCCCGCGCCATTCACGACTGTGCCATCCCGGTCGTGTCGGCGATCGGCCACGAAATCGACATCACCATCGCCGATCTGGTCGCCGACCAGCGCGCCCCGACCCCCTCTGCCGCGGCCGAAATGATCAGCCCCGATGCCGCCGGCTGGGTGACCCAGCTGGCCCGCCAGGATATGCGGCTGCAGCAGCTGTTCCGGCTGCGACTGAGCCGGCTGGCGGAGCGGCTGGACTGGCTGGGCCGGCGCGTGCAGCAGCACCACCCACAGCGCCGCCTGCAGGACACCGGCCAACGCCTGGACGGCTTACAGCTGCGCCTGGAGCAACGGTTGCGACTCCACTTGCGGGAACTGGCATTGCGCCAGAACAGCGCCAGCGAACGCTTGCTGCGGCGCAGCCCGCAACTGCAAATCGAGACTCTGCGCAGCCGTGCTCATGATCTGCACCGACGCCTCATCCTGGCTACCCAGCACCAGCTCCAGACACGCCAGCAGATGCTGGCTTTCAACGCTCACCGACTGGAGACGGTCAGCCCGCTGGCGACCTTGGCGCGCGGCTACGCGGTCATCCGCCGGCAAGCCGATGGCGATATTCTCCACAGAGCCGCCGATACCGCTCCGGGCGAGCGTATTATCGCCAAACTTGCCGAAGGCGAGCTGCAGTGTCTGGTCGAAGCCGTCGACATCGCGGCACCGAAACCGTGACGACTTGCTGAGCCGACAACCGGCAAATGGCTCTAAATCCCGCCGGACTATCTACGAAGGAATACTAACAAGATGACAAAACAGCGGCTGCTCCAGTTCGTCTTGCTGCCTGCCCTGCTATGGCCCGCGCTCGTGGCGGCGCTCGAACTGCCGCAAGACTCGCGCGTGCCCGGGGGCGTAGCGATCATCGCCATCGCCACCGACAGCCAGCAGCCGCCCGAAGCGTACTACAACGATGCGCGCGTACTGGTGGTCAAAAGTGGCGGCTGGAAAGCCGTGGTCGGCATTCCGCTCCATGCCGCACCAGGACCGCAGGAACTGCTGGTCGGCAACCAGCGGATCGCCTTCGAAGTCCAGCCGAAGGCTTACCAGGAAGAGCGGCTGACGGTAAAGCGCCGATACGTTGCGCCGGATCCGGAGCAGCTCGCCCGCATCGGCGCCGAGCAGGTGCGCACCCGTACTGCCCTGACCAGCTTCAGCCCCACTGCACCGGCATCGTTCCGCTTCAGCCGTCCGGTCGACGGCCGCGAGAGCAGCCCTTTCGGCCTACGCCGCTTCTTTAACAACGAACCCCGCCGGCCGCACAGCGGCCTCGATCTGGCGGCCCCGACCGGCACACCGATCGCGGCACCCAGCAGCGGCCGGGTCATCGACAGTGGCGATTTTTTCTTCAATGGCAACACCGTCTTTCTCGACCACGGCGGCGGCTTGATCACCATGTACTGCCACATGGATGAGATTCTGGTGGAGCCGGGCCAGCTGGTGCAGGCCGGTGAAGTCCTCGGCACTGTCGGCGCCACCGGCCGGGTCACAGGGCCGCATCTGCATTGGGGTGTGGCGCTGAACGGGACCATGGTCGACCCGCTGCTATTTCTGCAAAACCCCTGACGGGCGGCGCCCGTCGGCAACGAAACCGGCAGACTGCGACGCGAGCAGGCGCAGGAGCACCAGCACCCCGAAGGCCGCATAAACCGCGCCAAGGAACAGGTGTGGATGGCGGGAAAAGAAGCTGCCGCCGCTATCCGGCGAATACGGCATGTCAACCACGCTCTCGCTGCGGACAAACGGCGCCGCGCGGAAGGCATAGCGGCCGTTGGGCAGGATGACGCCGGACGGGCCGTTGTTGATGGCATGCACCACCGGCACCCGGTTCTCGACCGCACGCAGCGCCGACTGCCAGAGGTGCTGATACGGCTGGCGCGACTCCCCGAACCAGCCGTCCTGCGACAGAATGACTATTACTTTGCCCTCTGGCTGATCGACCACACTGTCGGCGACGAACCCGGGAAATGCGCTTTCGTAGCAGATCTTCGGCACCACCCGCATGCCAGCGACCGCAAAGGTTTCATGCGCGGCACCGGGAGTGATTTCACCGAGAAAGTCGCCAAAGTAGCTTCCCACCCATGCGCGCAACAGCGGGACCTCGCTGATCAGCGGCACATATTCGCCAAACGCGAATAGCTTCATCTTGCGATAGGTACCAACGTGTTGGCCGGAACCGTCCAACAGCGCGGCAGCGTTGTGCTGGATCGGCGCCCCGCCGACGCGCCGGCGCTCAAGGTCGTGAAACAGCACCGCTGCGCCATGCGACGACACACTGTATTCGTAAGCATCTCGCACGGCCTGTTGATCGAAATAACCTTTGAAGCGCGCCTCCGGCCAAACCACCAGCTCAGCGCCCATGGCCGCCAGCCGCGCCGTCATCTCCATCTCCGGCGGCAGGGCACGGCTGTAGCCAGGCGCCGGCGGCGGAATTTCTATGCTGGGAGGATCATTCGGCTGGACAATGCCGATCCGCTTGCTGGGCCAATCGGCGACCTGGCGATCCCATTGCGACAAGGCGTACTGACCGTAGCCAAACCAGCCGGCAAACAGCACGGCGGCAACCGCCAGGGCAACACTGCTTGCCCTGGTCCGCGGCCGGGCGACCAGAGCGAACAGCGTCGCACCGGCCAGCGCGATCATGAAGTCGATGCCGTGCGCACCGGTGATGTCGGCTGCTTGCAGCGCAATGGTAAAACTGGTCTGCCCCTCTCCCAGCCGCAAATAAAACAGCATCGGGTACAGCGAGAAGATCGTCACGAACACGATCGGCAGGACGAAGGGCTCGCCCAGCGGAACGCGGCCGCGCAGCCACTGATACAGCGCCAGCGTAATACCGAAGGACTGACCCGCATACAGCCAGAACAGAGCGGCAGCGAGTGTGTTGTAAGGCGGCTGGTAGCCCTTCAGGTTGCTGGCGAAATCCGCCAGCCAGTAAGTCACGCTCGCCCAGAACACAGTTCCGGCCAGGGCGCCCAGTAGATACGAGGCCTTCGGCGAACGCCCCTCGACCGCCCAGAGCAGCGGCAGAAAACCAACCCAGGCGGCCGCGAACCAATCGAAATCGACACAGGGCAGGCCGAGCAACGCGCCGCCGAGCATGGCCAGCAGACTTCTGTAAGCTACCGCCGCAAGGTCGGCGCGATACCTGATCATGGCGATGATGCGGTCTCCGACAGCAGGCTCGGATGCAGGGCCGCCATGCGGCGACTATACCGGTGCAATTAGCGCCTTTGCCGACTCCGTCACCACCATGAGCCGATTCAGGCAATCAACCTCAGAATAGATCGAATAAGACAAACGACCAAGCCGTGGGATCAAGGCAGTCGCCAGAGCTCACAACACGCGGGTGCTCGCCTCCACGCCGCGCTGCAGCAAGGTCAGGCGCCCGCCCTCGTTACGCAACATCGTTACCGAACAATAATCCGGCCTGAAGCTCACCACCCGAGTGTCCCCGGTTATTTCCGCCAGTACCGCATTGATCACCATGAAGTGTGTCACGAAGACCGCATCGCGGGTGGTAGCGCTCAGCGCAGCCACCACTCCGTTGCGCCAGCCCCATAAGGATTCATCCAGCTCGGACCAGCTTCGGCTGGCGATCTCCCTGAGCCACGCGCCACGTGCGGCAAGCGCGATCGCCGGCGAAGGGATCTCGCTGATACGTGACTCTACCCGCGGCTCCACTCGCCAAGCGTCTTGGAAAGGAAGGGCGGTTTCACGGGTGCGGGCCATAGGACTGGTGACCAGCTCCATAGGACCGTGTGGTGCCAACACCTGCGCGGCAACGCGCGCCTGCTCGTGGCCAAGCGCATCAAGCCCGGGATCGGCATCCGCATCCCAGGCGGCTGCCGCCCGGCCATGGCGCACCAGATAAAGAGTCGGCATCGTTTGTTATCTCCTTTGAGCCAGCCAAAGCATTGCTTGCCGCCCACACTGGCGCAGCAGGCGGCCACAGGCAAGCCCCGCCGGGGATTGCAGACGCACAGCTACGCCCGAACATCAGAACGCATGAACAGATACAAACCACACCGATTGAACCCTTATCTGGCCGGTGCAATCGGCGGCACACTCGCTACAGCGCCTATGACCGTTGCCATGGAACTGCTGTTTCGGCGCCTGCCGCCAAGCCAGCAATATCCGCTGCCGCCACGCGAACTGACTATGGCGATAGCAAATCGGACAGGGTTCGCACCAATGATGCCCAGCGAGCGGGCCCGGGTCGGCGCCACGCTGGCAGCGCATTTCGGCTACGGCCTGTTTGCCGGCGCGCTCTACCCGCTTACCTTCTTCCGTCGGCAGCCGCGACACCCACTGCTCCACGGCAGCTTCTACGGCATTGTCGTCTGGGCGCTAAGCTATCTCGGCTGGGTGCCGGCCCTGAAAATCCTCAAGCCGGCTAACCAACATCCGCGCCAGCGGCGCTGGTTGATGATCGTCGTCCACCTGCTTTGGGGCGCAGTCACGGCTGGCGTAACTCTTGCTCTCAGCAACAACGGCGGCCAAGACTCCGGCAGGTCAAAATCGCATTAAAAGCCACAGCCGCTGCCCAGCGGCTTGCAGGAGTTCGCTTCAACCAGAAAAATTCGCGGTTTTTAAAGCCAGGCGGACGCCTCAGGCTGCTGACTGGCGCCGTCTGAACATGCCGAAGCCTTCCATGCTCATTACCAGTTCGCCGCGCTGGTTGAACACCTCCCAGCTCGACTTGATAGTGCCGCGGTCCGGCTTGCTTGATGACGGCCGCGATTCCAGCACCGTCATCCGGGCGCGCAACGTGTCGCCTGGGCGCACCGGTTTAAGCCAGCGCAGATTGTCGATGCCGGGCGAGCCCAGGCTGGCCGACCGCAGCAGATAGCCGTCGCACATCAGCCGCATGACCATGGCGGCAGTGTGCCAGCCACTGGCGATCAGGCCGCCATAAATTGATGCTTCGGCCGCCGCCGCGTCGACATGAAACGACTGTGGATCGTAACGGTTGGCGAATCCGAGCACTTCATCGCGCGAGACTTCGCGGCTTCCAAGATCAATGGTCCGACCGACCGTGAAATCTTCCCAGTAGTACTCGATGCTCATGAAACCTCCTGCTGCATGCTGACATCCGCATTACAGCAGCAGACGAACCATCTGACTACCTCGGCCATTTCGCCGTCAATCGGACAACGCCAACTTCGCCCCTTCAGACGAAAACGGCGCCCTGCGGCGCCGTTTTGACTGAGCAGGCTTACCAGCCTAGCCGCGCTGAGACTGCCCCTCGTCCAGTTTCTCGTACTGCTCGGTACCGGCGGTTGCCATCTGCTTCAACTCTTCCTTCGAAGTCACGCTAGCTGTGACAGCACGATCTCCCTCGATCTGAATATTCTCGACCGGCATCGCTACCTTCTCTCCGCCGACACCGAGAAAGCCCCCCGTAGAAACGATGGCTACCGTCTTGCCGGTAGTTTTATCGCGCGCCAGCTCGTCGATCTTGCCGAGCTCCTGACCGCTCTGACTGTAAAGCGACTTGCCTTTCATCTGCTGCAGCTGCGCAACGTCAGTAGGCTGAGTCTGGGTCTGCGTCTGCTGACTCGTCTGCTGTTGCTGCTCGCCAGGCTTGGACGGTGCCGTCCCGACCTGCGCCTGCCCCTTCGGCTGCTCAACCTGGACCTGCGGCTGCCCTTCACGCTGCACGGTAACCTGGGGCGGCTGCTGGCTCTGCTCCACCTGTACCTGGGGTTGTGGCTGCTCCACCTGTACCTGGGGTTGTGGCTGCTCCACTTGTACCTGCGGGGGCGGCTGCTTCACGCTCACCTGCGGCTCCGGCTGTTTGACGCTTACCTGCGGCGCCGGCTGCTGCACCTGTACCTGCGGCTGCTGTTCGCGCACAGTGACGTTCGGCCCACCGGCGGCGGCAGTCTGCTGCTCCTGGCTCGGCTGGGCAGAAGCCTGAGACGACTGCTGTTGCTGCTGCGCGTCAGGGTTCTGCTGCGCCGACAGCGGCCCGCTCGCCAGTCCAAATACCAACACACTGGAAAACACGCCAACCTGTACAGCCCGCGCATTGAGACTGTCTCTGATCACCTTCATGAGCTTCCTCCTTGAGCATAAATCCGGCGCTAAGCAGACCGTGTGCAACGCACCACTAACGATGGCCTGCGCATCGAGGCATCAACAATGGGTGCTAATGCGTGCCGTGCAAGGGAAGGAAATTCCCTGAGCTGTCTGCACATAGCGACAGTGGCGCTGTTCCAGCTACGCGGTTGCGTCCCCAATTGAATAGATCACGCCTGCTGTTGGCAGCAACGGCGGCCTAACCAGCCGAAACAAGCCGCTTGAGGATTGGAGGAGACTGATGCGCACACAGCCGCTTCTACTGCTTGCGGTCATCGCTGCCTTATTGACTGGCTGCGAAGCTATCGGACGCATCTTCGAAGCCGGGGTCTGGGTAGGCGTCATCGGGATCATCGTCGTTATAGCCCTGGTAGGGCTGCTGATCTCGGTCCTGCGACGCTGACATGACGATGCGCCGACTCAGTTAGCCTGGTTCCAGGCCAGGCAGGCAAAAAAAAGCCCGCCTTGGGGGCGGGCTAAAAGATATCGTTAGATATCTAAGGAGGAGGAGAGACTTGATTATGCCCAGTTATGTTGCAGTGCGCAATATGCTGCACCGCAAAAATGTGACACGATCCACAATCCTCGCCGGGTCTGCTGCTCGCGCGGCGCAACCGCAGCCTAAATACCCAGACAGCTCGGCGTTCAGTTAGTTCTCCCGCTGCCACACCAAGATTCGGTTATTAGCCGGCATAAGATGCTTGCGGCGGAAAACCAACCCTGCGGATCGGGCCAAAGCGTCCAGTGCCTCGATATCCCGGATACCGCTCGCCGGGTCCCGTGCTCGCAGCCATTGATCGAAAGCAGCGTTGCTGGCGCTCACCTGCCGACCGCTCTCGCTGAACGGACCGTACAACGCCAGCAAGCCGCCGGGCGGCAAGCGCTGCCCCACCCCAGCAAACATAGCGGTAACCGCCGGCCAGCTCATGATATGCGCGGTGTTGGCGCTGAAGACGGCATCGAAGCCCGGTTCCGGCCACTCCCCCAATACATCGAGAACTAGCGGCAGGCGCACGTTGACAAGCCCTGCTCCCTCTACCCAAGCGCGGATGCCGGCGTGGTTTTCACTGAGATCGCTGGTCTGCCAAACCAAGTGTGGCATGGCGCGGCCGAAGAATACCGCGTGCTGGCCGGTGCCGCTGCCGATCTCAAGGACGTGATGGACAGCAGCGAACTCCGTGAGCAGCACATCGAGAATCGGCTGCTGATTGCGTTCGCAAGCCTCGGCATAAGGCTTCATGACAGCAAGCTCCGCTGAAGCAGCGGCTGGGCGGGACAGAACGACAAAGGCCCGGGCGCTTGGCCCGGGCCTAAAGCAAACGTTTTGCTTTACTCGTCAGCGACGCCCAGCAGGTGCAGTAGGCTGGTGAACAGGTTGAAGATCGCCACGTACAACGTGACCGTGGCCATGATGTAGTTGGTTTCGCCGCCGTGGATGATCTGGCTGGTCTGGAACAGGATCAGCCCGGACATCAGCAGCACGAACATCGCCGATACCGCCAGCGACAGGGCCGGCATCGAGAAGAAGATCGCACCGAGGCCGGCCAGGAAGGCAACCAGGATGCCGACCATCAGGAAGCCGCCCATGAAGCTGAAGTCCTTACGGCTGCTGATGGCATATACGGACAGCGCGAGGAAGATCGCGGCGGTGCCGCCCATGGCCATCATCACTACGTCGCTGCCATTGGGCAGACCGAGATAGGCATTGAGGATCGGACCCAGGGTATAGCCCATGAAACCGGTCAGCAGGAACACAAAGCCGATACCGGCGGTGCTGTTGCGGAACTTGGTGGTCAGAAACAGCAGGCCGAAATAGCCGACCAGAGTGATGATGAGGCCGGGGTGCGGCAGATTCAG
>DASULL010000272.1:0-6569 GCA_036278215.1 Gammaproteobacteria bacterium
GGCCGCCGGACCGGCGATCTGCAGGGCCAGCCGGACTACACCCGTTGCATGGCCGGTACGTCGGCCGCTGCGCCGTTGGTCGCCGGCGCGACTGCATTGGTACTGCAAGCCCGGCCGGAACTGAGCTGGCGCGATCTGCGGCTGGTTTTGGCGGAGAGCGCTCGGCAGAACGATCCTGACGATGGGGATTGGCGAAGCAATGCCGCCGGCTACCAGATCAACCACAAATACGGCTTCGGCTTGGTGGACGTCCAGGCGGCGGTCGACTTGGCGAAGACCTGGACGCCGGTCCCTGCCATGCAAACGCACGCAGCGCCGGACGCTGGCCAACCAGTCAATGCCGATATCCCCGATGCTGATGGCAGCAGTCTCGAGCGCGAAATCGCCGTCAGCGGCAGCGGGATTGGCTTCATCGAGTGGGTCGATATCGAATTCACCAGCGACCATAGCTACATGGGCGATCTGACCATCATCCTGATCAGCCCAACCGGCACCGAAAGCCGGCTGGCCGAGCGGCATCTCTGTAGGGCCGCTGACTGCACCAGCGCCATCACCGGCGAAGGCGGGGTCTGGAGCTGGCGCTTCGGCAGCGCCCGCCACCTCGGCGAAGCGGCCGATGGCACTTGGCGGCTGCGGGTCACCGACACCGCGACCACCGCTGCAAACCCCGGCCGCGGCAAGTGGGTGTCCTGGCGGCTGGTCATTCGTGGCCACTAAGCGGCGGAGAGCGCGATCATGCACCTGAACAGGACCGGCCTCCTTACCGCTCTGATGTTGCTGGGCTTGATCGGCGCAGCCTGTGCCACGCCGCTCAGCCGCAACCTGCCGGCGGAATCCGCCGCCATGCCCAGCTACGTCTGGTACGACGGCGACAATCCGCGGCGTGCTTGGCTGGACCCGGAAGTAATCGCGGTGTTTGACGATTCCGACCAGGCTGCCGCCCGCGCCGTTCGCAGTCTCGCGCCCAACGCCATCCTGCTGCCGTCGAGCACGCCCGGCCTCAGGCTGTGGCGGATACCGGCAGACGGCGACAGCACGATCCGCAGCCTGCGCTCGCTCGAGCCGGAGGCGCAGGCTTCGCCGGTGCTACGCGATGCGCCAAGCAAGGCTGCGCCGATGCGCGCCCTGCCCGGCCAGATCATCGTCTATCTCAATCCTGACTGGAGCGAGCCGGAAGCGCGCGCTTGGCTGCAGGCTCATGGCCTCGACGCCATCCAGCAGCTCAACTTCGGCCACAACGTTTTCCTGCTGCGCTCCGAACCGGGATTGGCATCGCTGGAACTGGCCAACCGACTGCGCCAGCAGCCCGGCGTCGCCGCCGCCATGCCGAACTGGTGGCAGGAACTGGAAACCCGCTAGCCGGGAAGACGGGTTCACCACTGAGGCACAGAGGACACAGAGGACACAGAGGAAGAAAGAGATAAAGGCATTCACCACCAAGGCACGAAGCCCACAAAGTAAAACCTCTTCCTTTGTGGCTCTTGGTGTCCTTCGTGTCTTTGTGGTGAGTCTTCTCCTCTTCCTCTGTGCCCTCAGTGTCTCGGTGGTGAGTCCCCCACCCCGCTAATGCGCGTCGTTCCAGTTGTCGCCGACCTTGGCCTCGACTTCCAGCGGGATGGCCAGTTCGGCGGCGCTGCGCATCCGGCGGATGATGCCGGCCTTCACTGTCTCCACCTTGGCCGCCGGCAGCTCGAACACCAGTTCGTCGTGCACCTGCAGCACCATATGCACATCCGGATGTTCCGCGCTCAACCACTCGTCCAGGGTGATCATCGCCCGCTTGATGATGTCGGCCGCGGTGCCCTGCATGGGCGCGTTGATGGCGGTGCGCTCGGCGTACTGGCGGCGCTGCGAGTTGCGGGAATTGATTTCCGGCAAGTAAAGACGGCGGCCGAATACCGTCTCGACGTAGCCTTCGCTGTGCGCCTGCTTGCGGATCCGCTCCATGTAGTCTTTCACGCCCGGGTAGCGCTGGAAGTAGAGATCGATGTAAAGCTGGGCTTCCTGGCGCAGCACGCCGATTTGCCGGGCCAGACCGTAGGCCGACATGCCGTAGATCAGCCCGAAATTGATCGCCTTGGCCGCGCGCCGCTGCTCGTCCGTCACCTGTTCGGTGGCAAGGCCGAACACTTCGGCGGCGGTGGCGCGGTGGATGTCCTGGCCGGCGGCGAAAGCCGACAGCAGGCCCTCGTCGCCGGACAGGTGCGCCATGATCCGTAATTCGACCTGCGAGTAGTCGACCGACAGCAGCTTGCAGCCGGGTGCGGCAATAAAGGCCTGACGGATGCGGCGGCCTTCCTCGGTGCGTACTGGGATGTTCTGCAGGTTGGGATCGGACGACGACAGCCGGCCGGTGGCGGCAACTGCCTGATGATAGGAGGTATGCACCCGACCGGTTTCCGGGTTGATCAGTTCCGGCAGCTTGTCGGTATAGGTGGATTTCAGTTTGGCCATGCCGCGGTGTTCGAGAATCAGCCGCGGCAGCGGATACTGGTCGGCCAGCTGTTCCAGCACGTTCTCGGCGGTGGACGGCTGCCCCTTGGGGGTACGTTCCAGTACCGGCAGTCCCTGCTTTTCGAACAGGATCTCTTGAATCTGCTTGGGCGAGCTGAGATTGAACGGCCCGCCTGCCACCTCATGGGCACGGGCTTCGATTTCGAGCATGCGCTCGGCCAGCTCCCGGCTCTGAGTTTTAAGCATGTCACGATCGACCAGCACGCCGTGGCGCTCGATTTTCGAGAGCACCGGCACCAGCGGCATCTCGATCTGGTGAAACACCTGGGCCAGCGCCGGCACTGCTTGCAGCTGCGGATACAGCGCCTGGTGCAGCTTCAGAGTGACATCGGAATCCTCGGCGGCGTAGGCGGCGGCCTCCTCCAGCGCGACCTGATCAAAGGTCATCTGCTTGGCGCCCTTGCCGGCGACATCCTCGAAGCGGATGGTGCCGTGGCCCAGGTATTTGAGCGCCAGCGAATCCATGTCGTGCCGGGTCGCGGTCGAATCCAGCACATACGATTCCAGCATGGTGTCGAAGCGCACCCCGCGCAGGGTGATGTCATAGCGGGCCAGCACGCTCATGTCGTACTTGGCGTTCTGCAGCACCTTGCTCCGGCTGGCGTCTTCCAGCAGCGGCTTCAGCCTGGCCAGCACCGCATCGCGCGGCAGCTGATCCGGCGCGCCCAGGTAGTTGTGGGCGACTGGTACATAGGCCGCTTCGCCGGGCGCAACGGCAAAGGAGATGCCGCAGATCTCGGCACGCATGTAATCCAGGCTGGTGGTTTCCAGATCGAGCGCGAACAGCTCGGCCTGTTGCAGGCGCTGTAGCCACTCCTCCAGCACCTCGAAGCTCAGCAAGGTCTGGTAGTCGGCGGCGGGGCCACTGGTTGGGATCGTCGGTTGCGCTCCTGCGGGCCCCAGCTGAGCCAGCAGGGTGTTGAACTCATAGCGCTGGTAGTGCTGCCGCAAGGCGTCGGTATCCGGCTGCCCCAGGTGCAACTGGTCAGGAGTGATGGCCAACTCGACGTCGCACAGAATCTTGGCCAGTTGGCGCGACAGTGCCAGCTGGTCGATATTTTCCCGCAGACTCTCACCGACCTTGCCGCCGATCTGATCGCGATGTGCCAGCAGGTTATCGAGACTGCCGTATTCGGCCAGCCATTTGGCAGCGGTCTTCGGCCCGACTCGCGGCACGCCGGGAATATTGTCGGAGGTGTCGCCAACCAAGGCGAGATAATCGATCATGCACTCCGGCGGCACGCCGAAGCGGGCTTTCACGCCTTCGACATCAAGCTTGGTGCCGGACATGGTGTTGAGCAGGGTGATGTCTTCGTTCACCAGCTGCGCCATGTCCTTATCCATGGTCGAAATGACGATCTGCATGCCGTTCCGCCGCGCCGCCTGGGCCAGAGTCCCGATCACATCGTCGGCCTCCACCCCGGGAACCTCGATCAGCGGCAGCCCCAACGCGACGACGATCTCCTTCAGCGGCTTGATCTGCACCCGCAGGTCGTCGGGCATGGGCGGGCGGTGCGACTTGTAGGCTTCGAACAGCTCGTCGCGAAAAGTCTTGCCGGGAGCGTCAAAAACCACGCCGATGTGGCTGGGCTGATACTCCGTGATCAGCTTGTTGAGCATGCTGAGCACGCCATAGATCGCCCCGGTGGGTTCGCCGCGCGAGTTGGTCAGCGGCGGCAGGGCGTGGTAGGCGCGATACAGATAAGAGGAGCCGTCGACGAGGATCAGCGGCTTATGGTCAGGCATGGCGACATCCGTGGCATTGGCATTGAATTGCCTGATTCTGCCACAGATGCGGGAGAGGGCGATTGAACCACAGAGACACAGAGGAAGATGGGGAACTCACCACAAAGACACCAAGGAGCACAAAGTAAAGTTTCTTTCTTCGTGACCTTTGTGCCTTGGTGGTGAATCTTCTTGCTCTTCTCTGTGCTCTCCGTGTCTCTGTGGTAAGTTCTAGCTTCGCTTAGAACCGGGCCGCTACGCCCAGATAGGGGCCAGCCGCCTCGAAGTCGGCGCTGATGTCGGCGAGATCGTCGAGCTTCAGCTTGATCACGCGGTAGCCTGCTTCCAGCCCGATCACGCTGGCGAAGGTATAACGGATGCTGGCCTTGGCGTCGGCGATCCGCTGGCTATCGAGGGCGAGCACACTGCCTTCCACCCCCATATACAGGCCGGTGAACGGCAGATCGACCCCGCCCCGGAGATACAGCATGGGGACCGGCACAGTGAAGTCGACGCTCGTGGTGCCGGACGTTTCCCCGGTAGCACGGACCGAGCCATCGAGGACCTTGATGTTAAGGCCAAGATCACGCTCGACCACGTTATCGAGCAGGTTATAGAAGAGCGTGGCGTCCCACTGATTGAGCTGCAGCTCCGAATCGACCTGCTCGCTTGCGCCAATGGTGGTGCCGCCGAAGCTGAAGTCACGGCTGGTCTGACCGGAGCCTTCGAACTTGAGCGGGGTATAGCTGACCTTCAGGTTCGGCAGCAACGGCACGGGATGAACCAGGCGTACCCAAGCGAAGCCGGCGGTCTGGTCATCGAGGTGCAGGTCGCTCTCGAGATCGACTTGGCCGAAGGCAGCACCTTTCTCGCTCTCCACCCAGCCGCTGGGGGATGCCTGCCAACCGGCGATGCCGACCTCGATACCGATCAGTTCCGCCTGCGCCGCAGTGGAGGCCGCCAAGAGGACGGCCAGACCGAGCGCTTTTATTATGTTATGCATGAAAGTACTCCGTGAGGATGGCAAATTGCGGTCGCCATTGTTCCGGCAAACGGTTAAGGCGGCAAGTAGTGGCCATAGAGATAATGGAGACCGGGCGGCATTGGCTCAGTTAACGCTGTGCCGGCCCGCTCTTTGTGATACAAAATCCGGTCCCACAGCGCGTGGGACCCATGCGGTGCGTAATTATCTATGCAGAATCAAGGCAAATTCCTCGGGCGGGAAACGCCCAACGATACGGCACTCAGCCGTGAGTCCTGGAAGATCTTCCAGATCGTCGCCGAGTTCGTCGAAGGCTTCGAACGGCTGGCTCAGATCAAGCCGTCGGTGAGCATGTTCGGCTCGGCGCGCACGCCGCCGGATCATCCCTATTACAAGCTTGCCGAAGAAATCGCCCGCGGCTTGTCCGATGCCGGCTTTTCCGTGGTCAGTGGCGGTGGGCCCGGCCTGATGGAGGCCTTCAATAAAGGCGCCTATGCCGGTAAGTCGCCATCGATCGGCCTCAATATCTATCTGCCGAACGAGCAGTCGGGCAACCCGTATCAGGACATCAACCTGAACTTCCGGCATTTCTTCTCGCGCAAGGTGATGTTCGTGAAGTATGCGGCCGCCTATGTGATGCTGCCGGGCGGTTTCGGCACGCTCGACGAACTGGCCGAGATCCTCACCCTGGTACAGACAGGCAAGGCGCGCAAGATTCCGATCATTCTGGTGCAATCGGATTACTGGAAGGGCTTGATCGACTGGTTCGAAAATGTGCTGGTGAAGCAGGGCATGATCAACGCCGCCGATCTCGATCTGTTCCAGGTGATCGATGACCCGAAAGCCGTGGTCGATGCGATCTTCGACCACTACGAACGCCGCGGTTTCGAGCCTTCGCGACAGGAGCGCGACATCCTGCTGGATCTATAGGACGATCCCATGCTGCCCTATCGACACATCACCATTGCCCTTCTTGCCGCAGCCAGCCTGAGCGTTGCCCTGGCCCAAGAGAAAGAGCGGCCCGTCGTCACGCCGCCACCGCCGCCGGAGGCGCTGCTGCCGCAGGAAGGCGGCGTCGAACCGACGGTGTCGATCGTTCGCCGGGGATGGGCAACCATCGAGGAGTACAGCGTCAGCGGCCAGGTATACGCGGTAAAAATCACGCCGACCGTGGGTCCGTCCTATTACCTGTACGATTCCGACGGCGATGGCAGCCTCGAAACTCGTCGGGACGTTAACCCGGAGATGCCGGAACTCAATCGCTGGCGAATTCTCACTTGGTGATACTTGACGACAGCAGCCTGCAGGGGCGAGCATCTGCCGGATTCTAATAAAGCAAACCGGACAA
>DASULL010000273.1:0-4435 GCA_036278215.1 Gammaproteobacteria bacterium
GTCGTAAAAGGCCAGCACCCGCTCGGAATAACGGCCGACGATGTCCATGTCGTGCTCGACGAACAGCACGGTGACCCCTTCGGCCCGCACCGCCCGCATGATCTTGTCCATGATTCCGAATTTCTCCTGGCTGCTGACGCCACTGGTCGGTTCGTCCAGCAGCAGCAACTCCGGCTTCACCGCCAGCGCCATGGCGATGTCGAGCAGCTTGCGGATACCTTCCGGCAGGACGCCGGCCGGCTTGTCGCGGAACCGGC
Organism: Gammaproteobacteria bacterium; assembly: GCA_036278215.1. Classification (GTDB taxonomy): domain Bacteria; phylum Pseudomonadota; class Gammaproteobacteria; order Nitrococcales; family AK92; genus JAAYIK01. The sequence goes on from DASULL010000273.1 coordinate 258, forward strand.
TCAGGCCGAAGCGCTCCAGCATCTGCTCCGCCGCATCCTGCGGCGGCAGATCGTGCCCGGGCACCTCGCGCGGAGCACGGGCAAGCGGATGCTGTTTGGCGTTGCGCAGAACGATGCCAAGCGCCACCACCAGGTTGTCGACAGCCGACAGCGAGTCGTACAGCTGCGGGATCTGAAACGAGCGGCTGATGCCAAGCCGGGTGATCTGCCGCGGATGCAGCGCCGTGATATCGCGGCCCTTGAAGCGCACGCTGCCCTGATCCGGCTTGAGATAGCCGGTGACCATGTTGACGAAAGTGGTCTTGCCAGCGCCATTGGTGCCAATCAACCCGACCACGCTGTCCTTGGCGATCGCCACCGACACATCGGCCGCCGCAGTGACCGCGCCGAAGCGCTTGTTCAAAGCCGTCGCTTCCAGCAATTGCGTCATGTCACGCCCTCCGCCAACGCCGGAACAGCGACCACAGCCCAGCCGGCAGGAACACGATGATAAGGAGCATCACCGAGCCCAGCGCCAACTGCCAGGTGTTTGGCGAGTATTCATAGGCGAAGGTACGGATCAGCTCGAAGATGAACGCGCCGAGGAACGGTGCGGCGACGCTGCCGGTACCGCTGAGGATGGCAACGAAGACGAACTCGCCCGACGTGGTCCAATAAGCCATCTCGGGGTCGATATGGCCCACCGTCATGCCGGTCAGCGCGCCGCCGATGCCGGCCAGCACCCCGGCGATGACGTACTTGATGTGCACGGCGTTGCGCACCGAAGCGCCAAGGTATTCGACTCGGATTTCGTTATCGCGGATGGCCGGCGACAACCGGCCCAGCGGCGTACGGAAGTAGTAGTACAGCGCCAGCGCCGCGGCGAACGCCAGCAGGCAGGCCAGGCCGAACAGGGCGTAACGGCCCTCGTAGCCGGAGATCGGGTAGCCGAGCAGCGTCGGCGGCGCCAGATTGAAGCCGTCGGTGCTGCCCAGGGCTTGGCTCTTGACCAGCAGGCCGTACAGAATCATCGACAGCGCCAAGCTCAGCATGGCGAAAAAGATCGAGCGATAGCTGGCCAATAGCAGACCGAGCACTGCCGCCACCACGGCCGAGGTAAGCGCGGCGGCCAGCAGCAGGATGGCGGCGTCAGTGATCCCCCAATAGTGGCCGAGCACACCGGCGGCGTAGGCGCCGAGGCAGTAGTACAGCCCTTGGCCGAACGACACCAGCCCGGTACGCAACAACAGCAGCAGCCCCAGCACGGTAAGCCCCTTGCCGATCGCTACAGTCAGCAGGAACTGCCATTGCGGCAGCAGCGGCCCGACCACCAGCACAGCCAGCAGCGCCAGCAACAGCAGCAGCGGGGTGCGATTACTGTCCATCATATGCTGCGTACCTGTTCATCGGCGAACAGGCCTTTCGGCCGGACGATCAGCACCAGCGCCATCACGAAATAAATGGCGAACAGCTCCAACGCGGGGACGTAATGCACCGCCGCCGAGCGCAGCAGACCGACGATGAGCGCGCCCAGCGCGGCGCCGGGCAGGCTGCCGAGCCCGCCGATCACCACCACGGCGAAGGCGAGCACGATCACCTCCACCCCCATGCCCGGGACCACCGATACCGTCGGCGCGGTCAGCGCGCCGCCTAGAGCCGCCAGCATGGTGCCGACGGTGAACGTCGCCAGATAATAGCGGCGTACGGCGATGCCCATTGCCTGACTGATCTCGCGGTCATGAATTACCACAGCGAGCAGCTTACCGTGGCGGGTGCCGCGCAGCGCCCAGGTCAGCAGCACACCGACCAGGATGCTTACCGCCACCAGCACAAAGCTGTAGACCGGATAGATCAGGTTGCCGAGCTCGACAGTGCCGAGCAGGCCGTACGGTTGGCTGATCAATTGCGGACTGACGCCCCAGATCAGCTTGATCACGTCCTCGAGTATGAGAAACAGCGCGTAGGTCACCAGCAGCAGCACGATCTCGTCACGGCCGTACATGAAGCGCAGCAGACCGCGCTCGATCAGCGGCCCAACCACCAGTCCGACTACCACCGCCGCCAGCACCAAAGCGCCGTAGCTGCCGAGCGGCGGATACCCCTGACTCAGCCAGTAGCCGCCGAACGAGGCGGCCGTGTAGGCACCCAGCGCGTAGAGGGCGCCGTGGGCGATGTTGAGGATGTTCATGACGCCGTAGATCAGGGTCAGACCGACAGCGATGATGAACAGCCAGGAGGCGTAGATGACGCCATCGATGAGGAGGGCGAGCAGTGCGCTCATGAACGGCAATCCTTGATGCGAAACGAAAACCGACGGGCAACGGTTGCGCCACTCCCGCCTGCGGTGGCCGTCAACCCGGCGCAGGCGGGGTGTGGCTAACTGCGCCGTTCTCAGTTCTTGCTAGCCGGCTTCAGGTCGTTCTTGATCCAGGCCTCGCTCTGCATGCCGTCGGGCGGATTTACCTGCTCAGCGGTGTAGCTGCGGACATTGGTGACCACCGCCTTGCCCTGCTCGTGCTTGACCTCACCGTAAGCAGTATCCATCACCGCCTGATGCCCCTTGCCCAGCGCCATCCGCACGGTCCCGCCCGGCCCCTGGTACTCGAGATTCTCGAAAGCGGCGATTACCTGATCCTGGCTCGGCGCCTTGCCGCCGTTGGCTTGCTGCGCCTTCTCATAAGCGGCCTTCAGGCCCAGCAGCGCCTGTGTCATCTTGTAGGCCGGGTAGGTGGGCTGCTCCTTGTGCCGCTCTTGGTACGACTTGACCAGCCAGCGGTTCAGCTCGTTGTCCGGCGCGAACGGGCCGAACGGGCCGCGGGCGCCGATGATGGTGCCTTCCGGCACTTGAGTGCCGAGCTTGGGCAGCGCCGTCTCGCCGGTGGTCAGCACCACGGTCGCGCGCTGGAACAGACCGCGCGGCGCGCCCTGTAGAATCAGCGCCTCCATGTCGCCGCCCCAAAAGCTGGAGTGGACGATTTCGGTACCGCTGGTCAGCAGCGCCGAAATCTCGGCGCCGTACTGGCCGGCCAGGAACTTGGGCATCTGCGAGGTGACCACCTGGACATTCGGCTTGAGCTTCTTCATGGCCGCTTCGAAGTCGTTCCAGGAATCGTGGCCCCAGGCATAGTTCTGGTTGATGCCGGCGATCTTGGCCGCCTCCGGCTTGGTTTCGGTGACGTACATGGCCGCCGCCACCGCGTCGACGGTACCGGTCGGACCGGTACGGAAGACGTACTTATAGCTGTTGTCCTCGAAGATCCGCGGAGTGCCGCAGTCGAACAGGATGGTGAGTTTCTGCAGCTCCTCCGCCACCGGCGCCACCGCCAGGCAATCGCCGCTAGAGATGTAGCCGATCACTGCATCGACCTGCTGTCGCTGCACCAGGTTGCGGTACTCGCTCACCTGCTTGGTGGTGCCACCTGCCTCGTCGATGAACACCAGCTCCAGCGGTCGGCCGCCGATACCCTTGGCTTGATAGGGCGCCGGCATGGCGCCGGCATTGAGCGCTGCCGCCGTCACCTCGGCGCCGTAGCGAGCCGGCACGCCAAACGGCCCGGCGGCAGCACCGGATAGGAATGTCACTACACCGATCTTGAACGGCGCCGTTTCCTGCGCCAGCACGGGCGTCGCTACCAACCCCAAGGCGGCAGCGACCACGAACACCCTCTTCATGCTCTCCTCCCTCGCTCCTGGCGACAGGCGATGCAGGGCCGCCAGCCACTGCCGCCTTTTTGTTTTTTAGCTGATCACTTTTTGAGTGTAGTCGGTGCCGCGCTGGCTGCCATGCTGCGGAGCCGCAGCCACACAACCGGTCAGCGCGCCACTGCCGCCGCCCGGAACTGTTCCGGCTCCTCGGCGCCGTAGACACAGGCCAGCGCCACCAGATTGGCCAGCGCTCCGGCCGCGATCGGCAGCGCATACGAGCCCGACAGGTCAAAGGCGAGACCGGCGAGAGTCGGCCCGAGCAGCGTTCCCAAGCCGACACCGGAGTACAGGCAGCCGATAATGCCGGACACGCGACGGCCACCGAAGTAATCGGCGGTGAGGGCGGGAATGAGCGCGACGAAACCGCCATAGAAGGTGCCGAACAACAGCGCGAACACCGCCAGCAGCAGCGGACCGCTAGCCAGCAGCCACACCAGCAGCATCACCGCCATCCCGAGAAACATGAGAGCGCTGCCGCGGCGCCGGCCGATACG
>DASULL010000274.1:0-3083 GCA_036278215.1 Gammaproteobacteria bacterium
AACCGCGCCTCGCTCTCTTCGAGGCGCTCGCGCAACATGCTCTGGGCGATAATGGCACTGGCCCGCCGACACATCACCTCGAACAAACGCTTATCCTGTTCCGAGAAATCGCGAGCGGTGTAAGAGCCGATGTGAGCGATGCCGACGACCTCGCCATCCTCTATAAACGGCACTCCGAACAAAGCCCGCACCGGCCGGCCGCCGACCATGGAACTCATGACCAGCGGCTCATTGGCGGCATCGTGCAGCAATAGTGGCCGGCGGCTCTTGGCCACCATCGACGAGAAGCTGTTGCCATCGATCGGGGTGCTGTACGGCGGCGCTGTAACCCCATGTTCCAGCCCCACAACGGCGTGGCTGACCAGACAGTCACCTTCCCGGAGCAGAATGGCAGCGGTATCAACCGCCGGCACCTGGTCGGCCAGAGTATGCAGCAGGCGATCCAGCAGCGTATCCAGGCTGCCGCTCTCGAGCGCCGTCAGGGAAATTTTGTCCAGCGCCTTCAGGGTCCGCTGCTGGGTAGCGGTGTAGCTCGTGACCGCCTGCGCGATGGCGTAATCGATGGCGCTATCCAGATAGCGGATCTCGCCGCTGGATAATTGGTCCGGCACGCCCCTCAGGGCGGTGAAGACGCTGGCCCGCAGCAACGAATACTCGGCCACGACCCTGTTCAGATCGAAGCCGTGCTCCAGGCGCTGCAGAGCATGCCTGCTGGTTAGCAACGATATCGATTCACGCTGCGGATGGCCGGTTGACAAGCCACGCTCGGCGCCGATGGCGATCTGCTCGAGAAGCTCCGGCATGTGATCGACCAACACCGGCCGCCGCGCCCGCTTGGCTTTGGGCAATTGACGGACTTCATCTACCCAGAGCGCGACGATCTCGTCGCGATGACTCCGCAGAAATAGCGCCAGCCGATGCAGGGGGCGGGTTTGCTCGGGACCGTCAGAGGTAGACATGGCGAACTGCTCAAATTGACGCCGGCCCACCGAATACCACACTCAACGATAGCGCCGGGGGCTGAAGGCAGCTGCCTTGGAAAATCGGGGAAAACCATGCCCAGTTCAACGAAAGCGAGGCCGATTTTTACCCTTTCCGCCCTAGCGCCCTCCGCTTCAGCCAGACACCAATTCACGCGTCGGTCTTGGTTTCAATCAGTGCCTGAGCCTTGCTCGGACCCAGCTCCCAACATTGGGGGTTCTGCACAAACCCAAGCTTCGGGTAATAGGCCGTCGCAGCTGGCGCGCTAACTAGCCGAATCTTGCAGCGCGGCCCCAAAGCCTGCTGAGTCCGCGCCACAAGCGTTCTGCCAATGCCGGCGCGCTGGTAGCTCTCGTCCACCGCCAAGTCGGACAAATAGCACGCGTAGTAAAAGTCGGTGATCGATCGGGCGATGCCAACGAGCTTGTCGCCGTCCCAGGCGGTTACCGTCAGGTTGGCATGCCGCAGCATGCCTTCGATGCACTCCCGGTCCTCGACCGGCCGGCGGGCAGCCAGGGTTGATCTCTGCAGTAGATCGATAAACTGCTCGGCGCTGATGCCTGCGTTGGTCTTGAACTCGATCGCCATGTGGTTTGATTCCCCGGCAGCTTAAGCATGAATGTTGAATTCCGCGTCCACGGCTCTCTCCCGACCATGGGAACGGGGACCAAAAGGCATTAGTTCTTACTCCCCTCTCCCCTCGCGGGAGAGGGGGAGAAAAACTCCCCGTGTGCGCGCCAGGCGAGGCTACTTAGCACGCTGGTTGATCCTTAGTCAGCGCTCCCGCTGACTCCCACCGCAAGGCGCTATGGCGAACTACGCAGCATAATGCGCAGACGACGCTCTAACTTTGCCTTCCGAGTCGAAATAAAAGACTTCGGCGGCAAGCACGCCTTTCAGGCCGCGGTAGTGGATGACGACGCTCTTGATCCCGCGGCAGACGGCCAGGAGCTCAAACTGCAAATCCGGCACCCGGCGCAAGCCCTCGCTCCAGTACACCCTGGCCTCCTCCTTGCCCAGCACCCGCCCCGCTGCATCGCCGGTAATCTGGGCGATAAAAGGCGAGTAGAACTCAAAATCGTCTGCATAGTGAGAAAGAACACGATCGAGGTCGCGGCGATTCCACGCCGCCATCCAACTCCGCGCAAAACGCTGCGCAAACGTCTCGTCGATCATCCACCGCCTCCGTCCTTGTCTCCATCCTTGTTATGTTCGGCGCCCGCTCGATGAACCTTGCTAGCTTTTCTCTTCGATCACCGTCACCGGATCGTGCAACCGGACCGTGCCTGGCACGATAACTTCAGCATAGACGCCAAAAAGAAGGCCGGCTGCTTGCGCGATATGCCGCAGAATCTGCGGCTCTTCCGGCAAGGCGCGCTGGGCGAAAGCCACCATTCCACAGCGCTCGGTGGACGTGCTGACTTTGATTTCGACTTCCTGCCCAAGGCGCAGCCGCTTGCCCAACCACCCCTGCTCCGGAGGCAGCTCACCGGCTGTCGAAATGACAAGGTTCGGCCGAAACCGACGCGCGTCCACGCTGGCGCCAGGGAGCGCTGCCTGTAGCCAGCCAAGCGACGCCGACGAAAGCAGATGCAGCGGTTCGGCATCGAGATGCGACACGGCCGCCTCCCGCGCCAGAGTCACCGGCTGGCCTAAAGCCTCGGACAAAGCTGCATGAATCGCAGGGTCATCCGCCATCCAGGTGGCGCCATCAGGGAATACCACCTCGAGACGCTCTGCCCGGTAGCGCGCCTGGAAGGACAGCAGGCCGTCGATCTTGCGGAAACGGCGAGTATTCTTGCCACTGCCAAGCTTGCCCTCTGCATCCCTGACCGCAAACAGGCGGTCGCCGACAGCGCCCCGCGCCTCGATCGCCAGCTCGTCACAGCGCTCGCCCAACATGGACTTGACCGGATAGCGCCAGAGCTCGCTGAGCTCTCCGATAACGTCCCCAGGGCGGTAAACCGGCAATTGTTCTTTCTGCAACGCGAGACCTCCTGGTGTGGGCTGGATGCCGCCTGCATTACACCCAGACTTCATTCCCCCGCCTTTCATCACCGGCGCCGCCGGCATTGTTCTGGCTGGATGCTTACCCCGCTTCG
>DASULL010000275.1:0-3507 GCA_036278215.1 Gammaproteobacteria bacterium
GCTTGGCTGGAGCAGGATTTCATCCCGACGGTGCAGCAGCGCGGCGCTGCCATCATCAAAGCCCGCGGCCAGTCTTCCGCCGCCTCTGCTGCATCGGCAGCGATCGACCACATGCGTTCCTGGGCCCTGGGTACGGACGAGGGCGACTGGGTCAGCATGGGTATCTACTCCGATGGCAGCTACGGTATCGAGAAGGGCCTGATCTATTCCTTCCCCTGCACTTGCAAGAATGGCAAGTACGAGATCGTCCAGGGCCTGTCGATCAACGACTTCAGCCGGCAGCGGATGACCGTGACCGAGCGGGAGCTGATAGAAGAGCGGGATGCGGTGAAGCACCTGCTGCCGTAAGGCAGTCCCAATTTCATTTCCAGAGGGCGCTCCAGTGGAGCGCCCTTTTTTGTTGCGGCAGTGTTTGCGGCTGGCTGCCCTGAGGAGGCTTTTACGCCTGGCCTTAAGCAGGTCGCCGCCTGGCGCTTGTCTGCGCTGTGGCTTGCCGTTCCAGCAGCGGCCGCAAGAACCGCCCGGTGTGCGAGGAGGGGACCTGGGTAATCGCTTCCGGGGTGCCGGTGGCGATGATCTGGCCGCCGCCGTCGCCGCCCTCAGGGCCGAGGTCGATGATCCAGTCGGCGGTCTTAATCACGTCGAGGTTGTGCTCGATGATGACGACGGTGTTGCCGGCATCGCGCAGGCGATGCAGCACGCGCAGCAACTGCTCGATATCGTGGAAGTGCAGGCCGGTGGTGGGCTCGTCCAGGATATAGAGGGTTTTGCCGGTGTCGCGCTTGGAGAGTTCCCGCGAAAGCTTGACCCGCTGCGCTTCGCCGCCGGACAAGGTGACGGCGTTCTGGCCGAGCTTGATGTAGCTTAAGCCGACGTCGATGAGCGTTTCCAGCTTGCGCTTGATCACCGGCACGGCGCTGAAGAAATCGAGCGCGTCCTCTACCGTCAGCTCCAACACTTCGTAGATGTTCTTGCCCTTGTAGCGGACCTCCAGTGTCTCGCGGTTGTAGCGCTGACCTTTGCAGATATCGCAGGGGACATAGATGTCCGGCAGGAAATGCATTTCTACCTTGATCACGCCGTCGCCCTGACAGGCCTCGCAACGGCCGCCCTTGACGTTGAAGCTGAACCGGCCTGGGTTATAGCCCCGCGCTCGTGCTTCCTGGGTGGCGGCGAACAGTTCGCGGATCGGCGTGAACAGGCCGGTGTAGGTAGCCGGATTGGAGCGCGGCGTGCGGCCGATCGGGCTTTGGTCGATATCGACCACCTTGTCGAACAGCTCCAGGTTGTCGATCCCGTCGCAGGGCGCGGGTGCCTCGCTAGCGCTGTTCAACTCCTGGGCAGCATAGCGGTAGAGAGTGTCGTTGATCAGGGTGGATTTGCCGGAGCCGGAAACCCCGGTGACGCAGACCATGAGCCCGGCCGGGATGCCGACGTCGACCCCCTTCAGGTTGTTGCCGCGGGCATTCCGTAGCCAAGCGATCTCGCCCGCTCGGACGGGCGTGCGTCCGGCCGGCACGGCGATGGCGCGCCGGCCGGACAGATACTGACCGGTCAACGATGCGGTATTGCGCTCGATTTCCGCCGGGGTACCTTCGGCGACGACTTGACCGCCATGTACTCCGGCGCCGGGGCCCATGTCGACCACATGGTCGGCGGCCCGGATGGCATCTTCGTCATGCTCGACCACGATCACCGTGTTACCGAGATCGCGCAGGCGGATGAGCGTGTTCAGCAGCCGTTCGTTATCGCGCTGATGCAGACCGATAGACGGCTCATCCAGTACGTACATGACCCCGACCAGCCCAGCGCCGATCTGGCTTGCCAACCGGATCCGCTGCGCTTCGCCGCCAGACAGGGTCTGGGCGCTGCGGTTCAAGGACAGATAATCCAGGCCGACGTTGACCAGGAAACCGAGACGGGCACTGATTTCCTTGACGATTTTTTCGGCGATCGCGCCCTTGCTGCCCGGCAGCTCCAACTGCTGGAAGAACTGCAATGCTTGGCCGACCGGCAGCTGGTTGACCGCCGGCAGGCTGCGATCGGCGACGAATACGTGCCGCGCTGCCCGGTTGAGGCGGGTGCCGTTGCACTCCGGGCAGGCCTGATCGCTCAGATAGCGCGCCAGCTCTTCGCGGATGATGGCGGAGTCGGTTTCCCGATAGCGCCGCTCCATATTGGGCAGCACCCCCTCGAATGGATGCAGGCGCCGCTGCACCTTGCCGCGCGGGTCGAGGTAGCTGAATTCGATCGCCTCGCCCCGGCTGCCGTAGAGGATGAGGTCGCGAATATCCGCCGACAGCTCTTCGAACGGCGTGTCGATGTCAAAGCCGTAATGCTCGGCAAGGCTGGTGATCAGCTGGAAATAATACTGGTTGCGCCGATCCCAGCCGCGGATGGCGCCGGCTGCCAAGCTGCGCTGCGGGTGGCCGATTACCCGCGCCGGGTCGAAGAACTGTTTCATGCCCAGGCCGTCACAACTGGGGCAGGCCCCGCTGGGGTTGTTGAACGAGAACAACCGCGGCGCGAGTTCGCTCAGGCTATAACCGCAGGCGGGGCAGGCAAAGCGCGAGGAAAAGATCAGCTCGGCCCGCTCCGATTCGTCCATGAAAGCGACTTTCAACAGACCGTTCGACAAGCGCAGCGCGGTTTCGATGGAGTCTGCCAAGCGGGTCTGCAAATCCTCCCGGACCTTGACCCGGTCGACTACCGCTTCGATTGAGTGGGAGCGCTTTGGGTCCAGTGTCGGCGGCGTGTCCAGTTCGACCACATGGCCGTCGATCCGGGCTCGGATGAAGCCCTGACTCTTGAGCTCTTCCATCACGTGGACATGCTCGCCTTTACGGCCATCCACTACCGGCGCCAGCAGCATCAGCTTGGTGCCTTCCGGCAGAGCCAGGATCTGGTCGACCATCTGGCTGACTGTCTGGGCATTCAGCTCGATGTCGTGCTCGGGGCAGTGGGGGGTGCCGGCGCGTGCGTACAGTAGCCGCAGGTAGTCGTGGATTTCGGTAACGGTTCCGACCGTCGAGCGCGGGTTGTGCGAGGTGGATTTCTGCTCAATGGAAATCGCCGGTGAGAGCCCCTCGATGTGGTCGACGTCCGGCTTCTCCATCATCGACAGGAACTGCCGCGCATAAGCCGATAGCGACTCGACATAGCGGCGCTGGCCCTCTGCGTATATGGTATCGAAAGCCAGCGACGACTTGCCCGAGCCGGACAGCCCGGTGATGACGATCAGCTTATCGCGCGGTAGCTCGACGTCGATGTTCTGCAGATTGTGCGTGCGGGCGCCCTGGATCCGGATGAAAGACACGAATGACTACCTCTTGGCGCTGAAGCCATGAACTGGCGAACGGCATCCCGCCGAATATGACAAGACCAACGATAATGGTTCGATCTGCTGCGGCCCGAGCCTGGGTACCGTCGGAGCGCTCTTCCTGCCTGCAGTCCCGACCCTGGGGTGAACCTGATAGTATACGCCGTCTTCCTTTTCGGCCGGCCGCC
>DASULL010000276.1:0-9801 GCA_036278215.1 Gammaproteobacteria bacterium
TGCCTGGAACATCCACAGTGGCGGATCAGCTTGCAGACTCATAAATATCTGGGGATCCCATGAGCACGTACAGCATTACCCGGCGCATTGAAATCGATGCCGGCCACCGGATCCGCAGCCACGGCTCGAAGTGCCGGCACCTGCACGGCCATCGCTATGCCATCGAGGCAACTTGCGTGGCGCTGGCGGGAGTACAGCGCCAAGGTGAGCAGAGTGGCATGGTGCTGGACTTCGGCTTTCTGAAGCAGGCCATGATGGAACTGATCGATGCCGGCTGCGACCACGGCCTGATAGTGGATATTGCCGACGAGGAGCTGTTGGCGCTGTTTGCACCGGAGGGCGCGGTCAGGGAGCAATGGCTGGCCGGGCTACGACAGCAGGTCGAGCAGAATGGCTACTGCCTGACCGTCGATACCCGCTTGCAGAGCAAGCTGTACATCATTGCAGCGCCGCCGACGGCAGAATGCTTGGCGCAGCACTGGTTCGAGCGACTGGCGCCGGAAGTCGTGCGCCTCAGTGGCGAACAGGCGCGGCTGCAGCGGCTGCGGGTCTGGGAAACGCCGAACTGCTATGCGGACTTTGTCGGCGAGGAGAGGTCGCCGGCATGATCGGGATGCAGCCCCGAAGGAGGCTGCATCGGTGCCACTTGAGCGACTTTAGAAGGGCCGGGGGTGTGATTTAACTCTCGCCAGCCAGGGCGGCCAACTGGTCAGCTTGATACTCGCTGATCAGCGGATCGATGATCGGGTCGAGGTTGCCTTCCAGAATGTCGTCAAGCTGGTGCAGGGTCAGGTTGATCCGATGGTCGGTGACCCGGCCCTGCGGAAAGTTGTAGGTTCGGATCCGCTCGGAACGGTCACCGCTGCCCACCAGCAGGCGGCGTTGCTGAGTCTGCTCGGCCTGAACCCGCTCCTGCTCGCTGGAGAGCAGTCGCGCCTGCAGCAGGCTGAGCGCTTTAGAGCGATTTTTGTGCTGGGAGCGCTCGTCCTGGCACTCGACCACGATGCCGGTCGGCAGGTGAGTGATGCGGATGGCGGAGTCGGTCTTGTTGACGTGCTGACCGCCGGCGCCGGAAGCGCGAAAGGTGTCGATACGCAGATCGGACGGATTGATGTCGATTTCATCCACCGAGTCCGCCTCCGGCAGGATCGCCACAGTGCAGGCAGAGGTGTGGATGCGGCCCTGCGATTCGGTGGCGGGCACGCGCTGCACGCGGTGCGCACCGGACTCGAATTTCAGGCGGGAATAAGCTCCCTGGCCGATGATGCGAACGATGATTTCCTTGAAACCGCCCTGTTCGCCCTCGCTTTCGCTGATCAGCTCGATCTGCCAGCCCTGCTGCTCGGCGTAGCGGCTATACATGCGGAACAGGTCACCGGCGAACAGCGCGGCTTCGTCGCCGCCGGTGCCGGCGCGGACTTCCAGGAAGATGTTGCGGTCGTCGTTCGGGTCGCTCGGCAGCAGCAGGAGCTGAAGCTGCCGCTCCTGCTCTTCCAACTGCGTCTGGACGCTGCGAATTTCCTCTTCGGCCATGCTGCGGATCTCGGGATCGTCGTCCCGCCGCATTTCCTCGGCGGCGGCAAGCCGGGCTTCCATAGCGCCGAACCGGCGGAACTCGTCGACCACCGGTTCGAGCTTGGCGTACTCCTTCGACAAACTGGTGAAGCGGCTCTGGTTGCCGATCACGCTCGGGTCCGACAGTAGCCCCGCGATTTCCTCGAAGCGCTCCTGCAACTGTTCGAGTTTTAGGCGAATTGAGGCTTTCACGGGTTGAGTTTGTCCTCGTCTGAAATGTCGAGAGCCTGGCTCAGCGCGGCGAGATGCTCGCGGTCGCCGGCTTCCGCCGCCGCGCGGATCGCGGTGGTCGGGGTATGGATCAAGCGATTGGTCAACGTATGCGCCAGATAGGCGAGCGTGTCCGCTGGGGCTTCGCCGCCCGCCAGGCGGCGCAGGGCCCGTTCCAGCACCAGGTCGCGGTCGCGCTCGGCCTGCTCGCGGTACTGGCGCAGGATGTCGATGCCGTCCTGCGCACGCTGCCACGCCATGAAGCGCTCGACCCGGAGAGAAACGATCTCATCGGCTTCGACCGCAGCCTGCTGGCGGGAGCGCAGATTCTCATCGATTACGTCACGCAGGTCATCCACCGTATACAGGTAGACGTCCTTCAGCTTTTCCACCTCGGGCTCGATATCGCGCGGTACGGCGAGGTCGACCATGAACATCAGCCGATGCCGGCGCCGCTTGATGGCCCGCTCGACTGTGCCTTTGCCGAGAACAGGCACTGGGCTGGCGGTCGAGGAGATGACGATGTCGCATTCGGCCAGCCGGTTAGCTATGTCGCCCAGCGCAATCGCTTCGCCGCCGACGGCGGCCGCGACCATCTCGGCCCGCTCCACCGTGCGGTTAGCGATGATCATCTTGTGCACGCCTTGCTCTTTCAGATGGCGGGCGCAGAGCTCGATAGTGTCGCCGGCGCCGATGAGCATGGCGGTATTGGCGCTCATGTCGCCGAAAATCTGCTTCGCCAGGCTGACCGCGGCGAACGCCACCGATACCGGGTTGGCACCGATGGCGGTTTCGGTCCGAACCTGCTTGGCGACCGAGAAGGCGTTTTGGAACATGCGGCCGAGGATGCGGCCGACGGTGCCGGCTGCGCAGGCATCCTGATAGGCCGTCTTGGTCTGGCCGAGAATCTGCGGCTCGCCCAGCACCATCGAATCCAGTCCCGCGCAAACTCGCAGCAGATGGCGAACGGCGTCGGCGCCGGAGTATTGGTACAGGTACTGAGACAGCCAGTCGGCGCCGACCTTGTGAGTCCGGCACAACCACTGCAGCAGCGTTTGCTTGGCCGCGTCGCTTTCCAGTACCGCATAGATTTCAGTGCGATTGCAGGTAGAAACGATAGCGACTTCGCCGATACCGGGTTGGGTAATGAGTTCACGTAGTCGATCGGCAAGCTCGTCTGCCGCAAACGCCAGCTGCTCACGCACCTCGACCGGCGCACTGATGTGGTTGACTCCTAAGGCGAAGATAGGCATTGAAATCCGGCTAATATGCACACGCAGGTTGTCGAAGCGGGTTCTTGAGCGAATATCGCAGCCCCGTGTCGAATTCGGGGGGCTCAAGCCGCTATAGTAACCGACGACAAGCATTCATGTGATGCGGACGTACGCATTTGTACGTTCTCGGCAGGGATTCCGTCCTCCGGAGAGGCTTTGAGTCAACTTTCCAACCCTTCCCTCAATAAACGCTGGCTGTGCCGGTGCGCCATTCCAATTCTACTTGCGCTGTCGCTTGCTGCTTGCGCTACCCAGCCGCGACCGCCGGTGTCTGAGCCCCGGTCGGCGCCGGCGCTGGGAGCCATGCCGGAACCGCAGGACGAACAGTCTGCGGCCAGCGTGGTAACCGAAGAAGTGAGCCCGCTCGATGATCGGCTGCTGTTCCATGTGCTCAGCGCTGAGCTGGCTGGCAACCAGGGCGACCTACGGCAATCGCAGCAGGCCTATATGGATGCTGCCCGGCTGAGCAACGACCCGCGGGTCGCGGAACGAGCCGCTCGACTGGCGCTGTATTTGCACGACCCTCTGGCGGCGCAGGAAGCCAGCCAGCGTTGGCAAGCCTTGGCACCGGATGATCCCGCGCCGCATGAGGCGCTGGCGCTGACATTGTTGCGCAACGACCGCATGGAACAAGCGCTGGATCACCTGCGTACTGCTCTCAGACTCCAGTCGGGTGGTGTCGGTTCCGGCTTTGAGCGGATCGTGGCGCTGTTGGCGCGAGAGACCGGTGAGACCAAGGCGCTCGCGCTGACGGCGGTGGAGGCGCTGGTTGCCGAGCATGCCGCCGAGCCGCAGGCGTATCAGGCCTGGGCGGAACTGGCCTTGCAGTACGGCCAGCCGGAGCTGGCGCTGAAGGCTGCCGAGCAGGCCAAGACGCTTGCTCCGGACTGGACCGCGCCGGAGCTGCTGCTGGTCCAGGCTCATCTGAAGCTGGAGGAGGGTGACAAGGCGGTTGAGCTGCTGGAACAGGTGTTGCGCCGGCAGCCGAACGACTACGATCTGCGCCTGCAGTACGCCCGCACACTGCTGGGGCTGGAGCAGGCGGAGGGGGCCTTGCAGCAGTTCGAGCTGCTGCTCAAGGCGCGCCCGAACGACCTCCAGATCCGCTACGTAGCAGCGCTGCTGTCGCTGGAGCTGGGCGAAAACGACAAGGCGCGGACTTACTTGCTGCAGCTGGTCAACTCCGGCCAGCGCAGTGACGATGCTTATTTCTATCTCGGCCGGCTTGCTCAGACAGAAGGCGATGCCAAGGGTGCCTTGCGCTGGTATCGGCAAGTGCAGGGGCAGTACCGGCCAGACGCCCTGCTGCGGTTGGCCGAGGTGCTGGCGCAGCAAGGGCAGCCGGCGGCGGCGCAGGCCAAGCTGAAGGAGGTGCGCCAGCAATATCCGGCGTACACGACGAGGAGCTATCTGCTCGAGGCCGCCCAGTTGCGCGACCAGGGCCGACTGCACGATGCTCATGCGCTGTACACCGAGGCGCTGCAGCAGCAGCCGGACGATATCGATCTGCGCTACGGCCGAGCCTTGACGGCAGTCATGCTGGGGCAGATCGATGCCGCCGAGCGGGATCTGCGCGAGTTGCTCAGGCGGCAGCCGGATGAGCCGATATTGTTGAACGCCCTCGGTTACACCTTGGTCGACCAGACCACTCGTTACTACGAAGGCCTCGAACTGATCGAGCGCGCTTACGCATTGAGTCCGGACAACCCCGCCATCATGGACAGCATGGGCTGGGCGCTGTACCGCTTGCAGCGGCTGGAGGAGGCGCGCGAACTGTTGCTGGAAGCTTACGGGCTGAGTGAGGACGGTGAGATTGCCGCGCATCTGGCCGAGGTGCTGTGGCATCTGGGCGATCGGCACGAGGCACGCCGTATTCTGGCGGAAGGCCTAAAGCGCGAGCCGGGTCATAAGGTTCTGCTCGATACCAGGAAGCGCCTGCGATGAAAGGACGTCTGCTACTGCTACTGCTGCTGGCGCTGACCGGCTGCGCTACCGTGCCAGTCCAGGCGCCCGAGCCGGGCAAAGTCGGCACGCTGGAGCAGCACGCCGAGGCGCTGGCGGCGCTCAAGTCCTGGCGCATGGGTGGCCGGGCAGCGGTCAGCACGCCCAATGAGGCCGGTACCGTTTCCATGCTGTGGCGGCAGCGGGGCGAAGAGTACAGTGTGGAATTGCGGGCGCCCTGGGGCGCCGGCACGGTACGGGTAGATGGCAGTCCCAATGGCGTGCTGTTGCGCACCAGCAGCGGTGTGCAGGAGTACGCGTCGGCGCCGCGCGAATTGTTGCGCCGGCATAGCGGCCTCGATCTGCCCCTGGAAGCACTGCGCTACTGGCTGCTTGGGCTGCCGGTGCCGGGAGTGGCGGCCGAGCCTGCGGTGGATGCGCGCGGACTATTGCGTGAGTTGCGTCAGCACGGCTGGCGGATTCGCTATCTGAACTATGGGGAATTTGAGAACCTGGCGTTGCCGACACGACTTTATCTGTCCGGTGAGGGCGTAGAAGTCCGGATCGCTGTTCAGGAATGGACGTTGAACCCGTGATAGCTACTGAATGGCCGGCGCCGGCCAAACTCAATCTGTTCCTGCATATCTGCGGCCGTCGCGCCGACGGCTATCATCTGCTGCAGACCGTCTTCCAGTTGCTGGACTACGGCGACACTTTGCGCGTGCTGCCACGTGACGACGGTCTGATCCGGCGCACCGTCGAGCTGCCGGGCATCCCCGAAGACGACGACCTCTGCATACGGGCGGCGCGGTTGCTGCAGCGGATGTCGGGCTGCCGCCTTGGTGCGGACATCCACATCGACAAGCGGCTGCCGATCGGCGGTGGCCTCGGTGGCGGCAGCTCCGATGCTGCCACTACCCTGGTAGCATTGAACGCGCTTTGGGGTACCGGCTTCGACGTCGATACGCTCAGCCGCCTCGGTTTGCAACTGGGCGCCGATGTGCCGGTATTCGTGCGTGGTCTGAGCAGTTGGGGCGAGAGCATCGGCGAGGAGCTGTCGCCGGTAGAACTGGGATCGCGCTGGTATGCGGTGGTCTCGCCGGAGGTCCAAGTGAGCACTGAGCAGGTGTTTACCGCTTCCGAATTGACAAGGGATACCCCGCGAATCACAATGTCGGCCTTTCGCGCAGGCTTGGCCCGCAACGACTGCGAACCAGTAGTACGTCGCCTGTATCCTGAGGTGGCGCAAGTGCTGGATTGGGTGGCAAAATTCGGCGATGCGCGGCTGACCGGGACCGGCGGCTGCGTGTTCGCGGCCTTCGATTCCGAGCGGGAAGCGCGGGCGGTCTGCGCGCAGGTGCCGGCTCCATGGCGGGCGTTCGTCGCCCGTGGGGTCGACGTATCGCCGTTGCGGCGTGCGGCGGAATGCCAGGCTGCATAAGCACCAGTGGCTTGTTCTAAAAATTGGGGCGTCGCCAAGCGGTAAGGCACGGGATTTTGATTCCCGCATACGTAGGTTCGAATCCTACCGCCCCAGCCAATTTGTAAAGTGCCCGAGGCTCTCGGGCCCGGCTCTGACGTGAGTGGATTACCGTGACCGACAATGGCCGCATGATGGTGTTTACGGGGAATGCCAACCCCCAGCTCGCAGAAGCGATTGCCGAACACCTCAAAACCCGCCTTGGTAACGCCGTCGTCGGTCGCTTCAGCGACGGCGAGGTGATGGTGGAAATCAACGAGCACGTCCGCGGTAAGGACGCGTTCATCGTGCAGTCTACCTGCGCTCCCACCAACGACAACCTGATGGAACTGCTGATCATCGCCGACGCTCTGCGGCGTTCATCGGCATCTCGGATCACCGCCGTTATTCCGTATTTCGGCTATGCCCGCCAAGACCGTCGCCCGCGCAGCCAGCGCGTGCCGATCTCGGCCAAACTGGTGGCCGACATGATCCAGGCAGCCGGCATCAACCGGGTGCTGACGGTTGATCTGCATGCTGACCAGATCCAGGGATTCTTCAATATCCCGGTCGACAACGTTTACGCCTCGCCGGTGCTGCTGGGCGACATTTGGCGCCAGCTGTATCCCAACCAGATCGTGGTTTCGCCAGATGTCGGCGGTGTGGTGCGTGCCCGTGCGGTCGCCAAACGACTGGATGATGCCGACCTTGCCATCATCGACAAGCGTCGTCCTCGCGCCAATGAAGCCAAGGTGATGAACATCATCGGTGACGTGCGCGACAAGACCGCCATTATTGTCGACGACATCGTCGACACTGCCGGTACCCTCTGCGAGGCGGCCAAGGCGCTGAAAGAAAAAGGCGCTACCAAGGTGGTTGCGTACATCACGCATGCGATTTTGTCCGGCAACGCGATCGAGCGGATCTCCGCTTCGCATCTGGACGAACTGGTAGTCACCGACACCATGCCGTTGCGCCCCGAGGCTCGGTCCTGCAACCGCATCCGCCAGCTCTCCATCGCCGAGATAATGGCGGAAACCATGCGCCGGATCAGCAACGACGAGTCGGTCAGCGAGCTGTTCATCGACTAGCGCGGGGCTGAGGAAGAAAGCTCTCACCACAGAGACACAGAGAGCACAGAGGGGCAAAAAGTAAAAACCTCTTCCCTTGTGCCTTTGTGGTTATTCCAGGTTCTTTCGCTGTCTCTGTGGTAAGTACGATTTTTTCGAGCGGCGGCAAACCGCTCGTTCATGGCCGAACCTGGTCGCGGGGGAGGCGAAACGCCGCACAAGCGGCTCTTACTGGAGGCAATCATGCCTGTTGAACTGAAGCTTACTGCTGAAAAGCGTACGGATCTGGGGAAGGGTGCGAGCCGCCGCCTGCGCCGTGCGCATAAGGTGCCTGCCGTGCTGTACGGCGGCCATGGCGAGGCGCTGCCCCTGACCCTCAACGCGCCGCAGGTGGTCCGGTTGATGGAAGAGGAAGCGTTCTATTCGCAGATTCTCACCGTCGCTGTCGACGGCAAGAACGAGCAGGCCGTTGTTAAGGACATTCAGCGCCACCCCTTCAAGCCGCTGATCGCTCATATCGACCTGCAGCGCGTCGTGGCCGGCGAGCTGCTCCGCACCCGCATCCCGCTGCACTTCATCGGTCAGGAAGAGCTGCTGAAGGCCCATCCGGGTGTGCTGCAGCACGAACTGATCGACGTTGAAGTCGAGTGCTTGCCGCAGGATCTGCCGCAGAACATCGAAGTCGATCTGACCGGCCTCACCGTCGGCGTTTCTATCCACCTTTCCCAGCTGAAGCTGCCTAAGGGTGTATCGCTGCCGGCGCTGGTGCAGGATGCGGAGCACGATATCCCGGTGGTGACGCTGCAGGCTGCTCGGGTGACTACCGAGGAAGCCGAGGCCGAAGCCGAGGCCGGCGAAGAAACCGAAGAATAAGACGGAGCCGGGGTTTACGCTATGCCGTCCACCGGTCTTGCGCTGGTCGTCGGCCTTGGCAACCCCGGCGATCGTTACGCGCAGACCCGCCACAACGCCGGATTCTGGTTCGTCGACGAACTGGCCCGGCAGCATGGCGGGTCTTTTCGTGCCGACAAGAAATTTCACGGCGAGCTGGCGCGAATCAGTGTCGCCGGCCACGATTGCCTGCTGCTTAAGCCGATGCTGTTCATGAACCGCAGTGGCTTGAGCGTCGCCTCAGTGGCGAATTTCTACCGACTCGCTCCAGCCGCTGTTTTGATCGCCCACGATGAAATCGACCTGCCGCCAGGTACGTTGCGTATCAAGCAAGGGGGCGGTCATGGCGGCCATAACGGTCTGCGGGATATTCTGCCGGCGCTCGGCAGTCCCGATTTCTGGCGACTGCGGATCGGTGTAGGCCATCCCGGTCATCGGGACCAGGTCGTCAACTATGTGCTCGCCCGCGCCGGCGCCGAGGAGCAGCGGCTGCTGGATGAGGCGATCAACGACGCAGTGGACGCTTTTCCGCTGCTGCTGGCCGGCGAGATCGGCAAAGCGCAGCAGACGCTACATAGCCGCAAGAGCGGCTGAGGATTTCCGATCATGGGTTTTAAATGCGGCATTGTCGGACTGCCGAACGTCGGCAAGTCCACCTTGTTCAACGCCCTCACCAAGGCCGGCATTCCGGCTGAGAACTATCCGTTCTGCACCATCGATCCGAACGTCGGTATCGTGCCGGTGCCGGATCCGCGGATGGACCAACTGGCGGAAATCGTCAAACCGGAGCGGACGGTGCCGACCACCATGGAGTTTGTCGATATCGCCGGCCTGGTTGCCGGCGCCTCGCGCGGCGAAGGCCTGGGCAACCAGTTCCTGGCCCACATCCGCGAAACCGATGCCATTGCCCAGGTAGTGCGCTGCTTCGAGGACGACGACATCCACCATGTCGCCGGTCGTATCGACCCGGTGTCGGATGCCGAAACCATCAACACCGAGCTGGCGCTTGCCGATCTGGATTCGGTGGAAAAAGCCCTGGTACGGGTGGAAAAGCAGGCGCGGGCGGGGGACAAGATGGCCGCTGCCCGGCGCGATCTGCTGGCGCGGGTCAAGGCGCAGCTGGATGCCGGCAAGCCGGTGCGGACCCTGGAGCTTTCCGCCGACGAGCGGGCCTTGCTGCACGACCTGCACCTGCTCACTATCAAGCCGCTGATGTATATCGCCAACGTCAAGGAAGACGGATTCGAGAACAACCCGCTGCTGGATCAGATCCGCGCCTACGCTGCTACGGAGAATGCTCAGGTGGTGCCGGTCAGTGCCGCCATCGAAGCCGAGCTGGCCGGGCTGGAGCCAGCCGATCAGCTGGAATTTCTGAAGGAAT
>DASULL010000277.1:0-8067 GCA_036278215.1 Gammaproteobacteria bacterium
GGTGCCGCCATACTCGTCGATCACCACGACCATGTGGGTGTGAGCGCTGCGCATCGCATTCAGCACGGCATCCAGGCGAACCGTCTCCGGCAGGAAGGCGGTGACGTGCACATCCTCGCGCGATACCGCGCGGCCGGAAACCAGCAGGCGTAGCACCTGCTTGATGTGGATGATGCCGATGATGTTGTCGAGACTGCCTTCGTAGACCGGGTAGCGAGTGCGTGCGCTCTGACGAATAATGGCCACCACTTCTTCCGGCCGCGCTCCCAGCGGGAGTCCGGTGACCTGAACGCGCGGCACCATCACTTCGCCCAGGGTGCGCTCACGGAAAGCGAGCAGATCGCGTAGGATCTGGCCAGCCGCCGGATCGAGCGCGCCGCTCTGCTCGCTTTCCTCGACGATCATCTCGAGTTCTTCAGTGCTGTGGTAGTGACCGCTGGTCAGCCGCCGCTCTATCCCCAGCAGACGCAGGATGCCGTTACCCAGGCCGTTGAGGCCGACCACCAGCGGATAGCTGGCCGCCTTTAGCCACAGCATCGGCTGCGTGATCCAGAGCGCGGTCGCTTCTGCCCGCATCAGAGCCAGCGACTTCGGCACCATCTCGCCGAGCACGATGTGGAAATAGGTGAGCAAGCCGATAGCGGCCACACTCGCCACCGTATGCACGCCGATCCACTGCGGCAGATCTACCGGCTCGAGTAAAGCGGCGAAGCTGGCAGCCAGAATGTGTTCGCCGTACATACCCAGGCCCAGGCTGGCAAATGTGATGCCCAACTGAGCTGTCGCCACGTAACGGTCCTGCCGGCGCGGGTCCTGGAGGATGCTCAGAACCCGTTGCGCCCGCCGCTCTCCGGTCTGTGCGCGGCGTTCAATCGAGGTGCGCGGAGCGCCGATGATGGCGAATTCGGCGGCAACGAACATGCCGTTGAGCGCGATCAGAACGACGATCACCACGGTTGGGATGAGCCATTCCATGTCAGTGCGCCTCCTCGTCGGACTGCGGCGGACGCGCAACCGGCGTTACCAGAACCGCGTCGATGGCAGGGCCGTCCATGCGCTCGATCTCGATGTCGATACCGTCGATGTTGAGCCGCTCGCCGGCCGCCGGGATACGTTCCAGGGCAGTGATCACGTAGCCGGCCACCGTACTAGCTTCGCTAGTCCAAGAATGTCCCGTGGCCAGCACCGCATCGTCCAGGCGAAGAACGCCGGGCAGCCGCACCCGCCCGTCCGGCAACTGCTCCGGCTGCGGCCGCTCGCCCTTGTACTCGTCGGCAACGCTGCCGACCAGTACCGACAACACGTCATCCAGCGTCACCAGACCGCGCATGGTCCCAAACTCGTCGATCACGATCAGTTTGCGCACGCCGCGCTCTCGCATCGTCGCCAACAGGCGATCGCCGGTAACGTTCTCAAGTACCGCGACCAGCGGCCGCATGATCTCCCGTGGGCCGGGCAGCTTTCCGGTAGCAACGAAGTGGGTACTGATGTCCTTGGCGTGCAGCATCCCAATCGGGCGCTCATCGGCGCCGGTATAAACCGGCAGGCTGGAATAGGGTGACTCCACCGCCAGCTTCATCAGATGCCGCGGCGATACGTCGGCGTCCACGCCGATGACAAAGCGGCGCGGAACCATCAGCTGTCGTGCTGTTCTGCGGCTGAGGAACAGCGCTTCATGCAGGCGCTGCTGCTCGTCCGGGCCCAGCAGGCCGAACTCGCGGCTCTCCGCGATCAGCATGTCGATCTCTTCCGGCGAGTGTACGTGCCGGTGGCGCGAGTGGCGGACACCAAGTACATGCAGGACGAGATTGCCACTGCCATTGAGAACGACGATGAACCATTTCAGCAGCGCCAGGGACCAGCGCATCGGCAAATAAGTGTAGAGCGCTATTTGCAACGGATACTGCAACGCAAGGGATTTTGGCACCAATTCGCCGAGCACCATCTGCAGCGCGGTCAGCAAGATAAGCACGATGACTGCCGCGGTCGACTGGGCGGCGAGCGTTTGCATCCCGCCAAAGATTTCGAACAAAGGCGTCAGCTCGCGCGCCAGTGTCGCCTGTCCATAGGCCCCCAGCACTAGGCTGGAGATGGTGATGCCGATCTGGCAGGCGGCGATATAGCGATCCAGTTCAGCCGTATCGTTGACGATAGGCAGCAGCCGCTTGGCAAACGTGCTGCCCTCCTCCGCCAGCTTTTGAACTTGACTATGGCGGACGCTGACCGCGGCAAACTCGGCGGCGACATAGAGAGCGTTAACCAGGATGAGTGCAGAAATAACAACAAAGACGGTGAGAGTCACGGTGCCGGAGCGCTCCGGGGTTTATTTTCGCTGGTTGCGAGCATGGCGGCTGTAGGGGGTGGTAAAAGGTGGAAGCTTACGACAATACTCGTCATCTAAACCACACTGATGTGCCGCAGACGGCGGAGAATCAGTCAAATCCTTGCCTTTATGCCACATAACACCTCGTGCTCTCCAGCCAAGCATCGCTTATCCTGATCGATCTAACCAATGACCGGATCGGGTCTTATTTGAGTTTGCCGACGCTCAGAGAAAGAGAAACAAGACCAATCAGCCAGACTGTCGTGTTCCTGATGCGTTCTTGCGCTTCGGCACCGGGAAGCTCCTGGGTGCGCCAGGCATCACCTCGTATTCTCGGCCGCGCACCTGAATCCGCAGGCTTTCCTCGCCAGCGACGGTCACCGTCAATTGCTCTTCTTCCAGGACCAGGTCCAGCGATCGGCCTCGAAAATGCAGGCGCATGGCCAGCTTCCCCAACTCCGCCGGCAGCCTGGGCTTGAACGAAAGCACATCGCCCCGGATCTCGAGGCCGGTGTAGCAGCGGAACATCAAGTCGATAGTGCCGGCCACGGCGCC
This sequence comes from Gammaproteobacteria bacterium, assembly GCA_036278215.1. Lineage (GTDB taxonomy): Bacteria > Pseudomonadota > Gammaproteobacteria > Nitrococcales > AK92 > JAAYIK01. The sequence continues at coordinate 2,879 of DASULL010000277.1, forward strand.
AAGGTGGATACCTTCTCGGGTAGTACCGTGAGGAGCATCGCCGTAGTCGGTGCGTAGCGCTTGTTGAAACAGCGCCCACGATTGCGTTCGCTGGGTGCGGCTAAGCACCCAGGCATGCACCACGCGCGACAGGCTGGAGCCATGGCTGGTGCGCTGGCCGTAGTAATTCACGTTCGCCGGAATCCAGGACGCTTCAAAGCGATAGCCCAGATGACGAAACATCTCCACCAGCTGCTCTGCCGAAAACAGATAGAACAGCATCAAGACATCAGCCTGCTTGGAGAGCCGGAAACGATTGGGGTCATCGCCTTCGGCTTCCAGTAGCCGGTCCAGCCGCTGGATGTCGCCATAACGCTGCCGGTAGCGTTGCCAGTCGAACTCGGCGAGTCGCTCATAACCTTGAAACTGACTGATGATCCGGCCGGCGTGGAAGTCCACCCGTAGCAGCCGGCTACGCTCGTCCCAACCAGCCAGCTCGGCGGGAGTGAGCTTGAGCCAGGCGCAGATTGCCTGCCGTCGCTCTTCCGATAACACGTCCAACACCGCCAGCGCCCGCCGCAACACCCAGGCCGCCATGACGTTGGTATAGGCATTATTGTCGATGCCGGCTGGTTCGACGGCGTCCGGATAACCGTCATGGTACTCGTCCGGCCCCATCACGCCGCGGATTTCATAGCGGCCGCTGGCCGGCTCCCAGACCGCGAAGTCGGCCCAGAAGCGGGCAATCTCCAGCAGCATTTCGGCGCCATAAGCGGCCATGAACTCATGGTCACCGGTGATCTCGTAGTACTGCCAGACGTTATAAGCAACGGCGAGTCCAACATGGCGTTGACGGTATGAGTTGTCGGGCAGCCAGCGGCCGGAACGCGGGTTGAGGTGCAAGCGCTGGGTCTCCTCGCGGCCGTTGCTGCCGCTTTGCCAGGGATACATGGCGCCGCGACAGCCGATGGCGCGGGCTGCAGCACGGGCTGCATCCAGGCGATACCAGCGGTACATCAGTAGGGCCCGGCTGATCTGGGGCATGCGAAAGGTTAGCGTCGGCAGAATGAAAAGCTCATCCCAGAACACGTGTCCACGATAGGCCTCGCCGTGCAGGCCGCGCGCTGGAACACCTGCATCTACGTGTTGAACGTTGGGTGAGGCCACCTGAAGCAGGTGAAACAGATGCAACCGCAGCAGCAACGCACTCTCCCCCATCGGTCCACCCTGCAGCTCCAGATCAAAGCGACGCCACAGCAGAGACCAAGCCAGAGCGTGCTCCGCCCGCAGCCCCTCGAAATCGGTCGCGGCGGCCACCGCCGCCCGCGCCTCGACCAGCGGCGCCGCGATAGCGCGGTCGCGGGAGGTATAAATGGCGACGATTTTCTCGGCTGTTACCGACTCGCCCGCGGCCAGTTCCACTTCGAAGATATCGGCGGCATAGTCCGGGCGGCGCACTCGCTGCCGCGGCACCGTTTCTTGCTGATGGTCACGGAACAGATAGGTACGGGCAGCTTGGGCTATGCGGATATGGGATTGGCTGGTTTCCATCTCCAAGGTAAGTTCGCTCACCGGCGCTGCCGCCGCTGTCTGCAAAGGGCGGAGGTGGTCGCCGCGCAGCGCGCGATAACGCTCGACCCCGGCGTTGCGGACCCGTCCGTCCAGGGCGCTGCGGATCTGCAGCCGGCCAGACCAGTTTTCCGCGGTAATCCGGGTCTGGATGGCTGCCAGGTGCGGGGCGCCCATATGCACCAACCGGCGACTCTCCACTCGGGTGATGCGTCCGGCGCTGTCCCGGGTGCGCAGGTAGCGGGTCAGCACCCCTTCGCGTAGATCCAGCTCGCGGCGGTACTCGAGCAAATTATCGGCGGTCGGGTAAAACCAGCGCCCGCCCGTCAGGCGGAAAGTCAGCGGTAGCCAATTGGGAGCGTTCACCAGGTCTTCGTTCTCGACCCAGCGGTCGGCCACCTCGCTCCGCAGCCGATTGTAACAGCCGGCCAGATAAGTCCCCGGATAGTGCGCATTATCCGCCTTCGTTTCTTCCGCCGCCCCGCGCGTGGCGAAAAACCCGTTGCCCAGGGTGCACAATACTTCCCGCACGCCCTCGGCTTCGGGCCGGAAGTCGTCGTAGGCCAGAATCCAGCCGTTCATCGGATCGTCTCCAGGAGCCTGTCGAGAAAGACCTGGACCTCTGCCTGCCCGTCCAGGACATATCGCGCCGCCGTCGGCCGGTCGCTGTCCCGCACCAGAATCCCCAGCCCTATTCCCCGGAGCGGCCGGAAAGCGTCTTCGTCGGTAAGGTCGTCTCCCAGATAGATCGGATAGCGCTCGGCCTGCGGGTCGAGCTGCTGGAGCAGCCATTCCACCGCCCGCCCCTTATGCCAGTCCAGGGCCGGTAGAAACTCGAGTACTTTTTTGCCGGGCAACGATTTCAACCGCGCCGTCCCGCTGGCTATCTCTGCCAGCAGCGCCTGCACCTGTTCCAGATCGCTGTCCGCAACCAGTCGATAATGGACTGCGACGGAGTAGCGTTTACGCTCAATCAATATGCCGGGGATAGGGCCCAGCAATTCCCGCAAACGTGCCTCGGTCTGCGCGATCAGCGGCAGGAAGTCAGCCAGTTCGGGCAGTGTCTGTTGCCGGCCGCTTCGATCAAGCAGGCTGAAGCCGTGATCGCCGGCATAGACCAGGCCGGGCAGTCCGACCAACTGTTGCAATACTGATAAATCCCGCCCGCTTACCACGGCTAGTGGGCAACGCTCAGCCAATTGGACCAAAGTGGCGCGCATTTGCGGGGTTAAGATCGCCAGTTCGGGGCGTGGGGCGATTGCAGCCAAAGTGCCGTCGTAATCCAACAGCAGCAGCGGCGGTTCGCTGCGCAGCCGCGCCGACAGCTCAGCGAAAGCAGTAAATACCGAAGGCAGGGTTGCAGCCTGTGACGTGCCGGCAACTTCGGCCACTGTCAGCTCCACCAGGTCCGGCACCACCAGATCGGCGCCATGCGAATAGCCGGCGCTTCCGTCAGCATCCCGCCGCAACTCGATTACCAGCCCGAAACTGCCAGCCTGCGCTGCCTGTATGCCAGCCAAGGCATCTTCCACCACTGCCGATCGCGCTGGCGCCACACCCAACATTCGGGCCCCGTGCAGAAACGTATCTGGTGCCGGCTTGCCGGCAAGGCCGAGCTCTGCGGCCAGCACGCCATCCAGCCGCGCATCGAATAATCGCTCGAGCCCGGCCGTGCGCAGGATCAGTTCGGCGTTGCGGCTGGAGGTGACCATCGCAGTGCGATAACCGAGCCGGCGCAGCAGGCGGATGAAGCGAACTGAGTTGCCAAACACATACACTCCTCGCTCGCTCAGCAGCTGGCGAAACAGCACCTGCTTGCGCTTGCCCAAGCCATGGACCGTCTCCGATTCCGGCTCGTCGCCGGCCTCCCCTTCGGGGAGCGTAAGGCCCCGCGCGGCCAGAAAGCTCCGAACACCGTCGAGACGCGGACGCCCGTCGACGTAGTTGCGGTAGTCGGTATTAAGGTCGAAAGGTCGAAAGGCCTCACCATCCCTGGCGCATAAGAAGGCGTCGAAAGTCTGCTTCCAGGCAGCGGCATGGAGCGCGGCTGTATCGGTGACCACGCCATCCAGATCGAAAATCACCGCATCGAACTGGTCGCGGGAGAGGGAACTTGGTCGTGGCTGTGACATCTGCAGCTCAATACGACATCAGTATCGGCAAAGTCATGTGCCGGAGAATTCCGCGGGTAACGCCGCCAAAAACCAGCTCCCGCAGCCGTGAATGGCCATAGGTCCCCATGACCAGAAGATCGGCGTTCAGATCGGCGGCTCGCGAAAGCAAAAGGTCGCCGACGTCCATCTCCGTGCTCGGCACGTGTTCGACCTCCGCCTGGATGCCCCGATAAGACAGATACGCCTTAAGCTCATCGCCGGTCGACCACCTTGGCAACGGGCCGACCGCCACCGCGGTAACCCGGCTCGCCTTATCGAGAAACGGGATGGCATCGAACACCGCCCGCGCCGCCTCGCGCTGCCCATTCCAGGCAATCAGAACGCGTTCGCCGATCGTGTCGTATTCACCTACCGACGGCACCACGAACACTGGCCTGCCGCTGCCCAGAGCGAGCACGCCGGGCAGCTCCGGGGAATAAGAAGCCGCCTCTCCTGCCAGCTCCGCCTGCCCGATCACACAGAGATCCATGCAACGGGCCGCCGCAGCGATCTCGGTCCAGGAAGCGTTGTCGAGAGCAAGCCAGTTGGCGACAGGCCTGCTGGCGGCGTCGGCTTTGGCGCGGAACATGGCCTCGGTGTTCGCCGCATATTCGGCTGCCAGTTTCAGGACCTCGCTATCGACGGCCGCCATCCCCATGCCCATATCGAGGCCATAGGCGGGCCAAGCCCTGGCGAAAGAAGAAAGATAGGCTCCGATAAGCTGTGCCTGGAACTTGGCAGCAAGCTGTACAGCAACAGCCGCCGTGACCTGCGAGCGATCACGTTCATCCAGACATACCAGCAAGCTTTTGTAGGACATACCGATACTCCTGCAACAGAGCAAGCCGAAGTGGTCCCTACCGTTTAAGGAAATGGGGACGGCCAGCCGGAACAAGGATGCTGTCGGCTTAGCCAGTGCAAAGATCGTTGCTTGAACAGGGTGCGTCGCAGCCCCATGCAGGGCTTTGTTCGCTCGGCTGCAGATCTGCCAGATCCACGAGGTATGGAGATGAGAGCCATGGCCACCTGGTTTATCGCCGCTATGCTGAACGGCATAAGTCTCCCCGCCCAGTCGCAGATTCCGGACTCGGTGCGCGCAGAGCACCGGGAGGTACATGCTGCCTTGGAACAGGCCGTGCAAGCCGGCGGCGAAGTCGGCAAAGCCGCCCGCGCCGTGCGCGATGTTTTACAGCCGCACTTCGAGCGCGAGGAAGAAATCGCGCTGCCGCCACTGGGCTTGCTGCAACCGCTTGCCAGTGGAGCCACCGATCCCGAGATGGCATCGATATTGCCCATGACCGACGCCTTGAAGGCAGAGCTGCCGCAAATGCTGGAAGAGCACAAACAGATCCGGGCTGCGGTGAACCGCTTGCAGCAAGCCGCGGAAGCCGAGAACAAACCCGAGCAGGCGCGGTTCGCCGAGCAACTGGCCTTGCACGCCCAAGCCGAAGAAGAGGTTTATTACCCGGCAGCGATTCTAGTGGGTGA
>DASULL010000278.1:0-12602 GCA_036278215.1 Gammaproteobacteria bacterium
TGGAGGCTTGGGTACGGTTCCGCGGCGAACGAGTCAACGCGCCACGGAAGATCCCACTCGAGCGCGTCTCATTCACCTTGAATCTCAAGGATGGCGTGTTGCGCTTCGAACCGCTCACTTTCGGAGTGGGCGGCGGCAAAATCAACTCGCAGTTGACGCTGGATGTCCGTAAACAGCCTGTGCAGGGTAAGGTTGAGGCGCGCATGCAAGATGTCGACCTTGGCAACCTGCTGACTGATTTCGGCGTTCCCGGCGGCGGTTTCGGCACCATCCGCGCCAAGCTGGATACACGCTTTGCCGGTGAGTCGGTAAAGCAGGCATTCGCCTCCACCGACGGCTCACTGCTGCTGTATATGACCAGCGGCCAAGTCAACGCCGTGCTGGTTTCTCTGGCTGGGCTGGATGCAGGGCAGGCGCTAATCGAGCGCTTTTTCGGCTCCGGCGAGACCAAGATCGAGTGCGCCTTCACCCACGTCAAGGCCAACGATGGCCTTGCCAAAATAGACCGTTTCCTGATCGCCACCAAAGACATCGATCTCACTGCCGCCGGCAAGGTCGACTTGCGTAAAGAGGAATTCGATATCGCCATGCGCGGCTACCCGCGCAACCCCACCATCGGCGCCAGCGATGCGCCGGTGCATCTCAGCGGCCCCTTCAGCAACGCGCACGTCACCGTGATATCCAAGGAATTGCTGGCCCGGGGTGCGTTAGCCGCCCTGGCAGCCTTGCTGGCGCCGCCGCTGGCAATCGTTCCTTTCGTTAATCCCGGTAGCGGCGACGAGAAAGAAGGCGTCTGCGCGCGGCTCACCCGGGAAGCAAAGCAGATCGAGGCTAAGGCCGGTTCCTGAAACAACCGCCTGCGCCGACGACGGACGCTATGGTTCCCTTACGGCGTTTGGTTCGGGGTGGTGCCGCCGCTAGCACTGGCCTGCGGCTGGGCAGCCCTGGCCGCTGTCAGCAACGCTAGTAACACCATTGCGGCGAGACCGAGGATGAAGGCTTCCCAGCCAGCCGCGGCAAGCAGCAGTCCCGGCAGAAAGGAACCAACGCTGCCGCCGGCATAATACGCCGCCACGTACAGGCCATTGACGATCCCGCGCCGCGCCGGCTCCAGTTCATTGATATAGCCAGGTAACAGGCCGTGCACCAGGAACATCCCGGCGCAGAGCAGGAACATATTGGCGAACAAGGCCGACACGACCGGGATCATGAACAGCAGCGTCGCAATCAGCAGCAACACCAGCCCAAGCACCACGGCCCGCTGCCTGCTGCCAAGACGCTGCGCGATCCTGCCGGAGCCCAGCGACACGGCAATCCCCATGAGGTAGCCGGTGTACATCAAGGCAATCGCGGCGGCTCCCAGCCGTTCGTCCAACTCAGTCAGGCGGAACGGCAGGAAATTCAGCAGCGACGCGAATACGAAGAAGGCACAGAAAATCACCAGATAGGCCCGCCCCAGCCCCGGTGTCCGCAGTACCTCAGCCACCGCCCGCGGGTGTAGCCGATTGAACCGGCTCGGCGAATCGCTCTGCAGTCGCAGCAACAGAGCCGTCGAGCCGAGCAGCAGCAAGCCGATCAGCAGGAACGACATCTGCCAGCCTGCCAATTCCGTCACGAATCCGGAAAATGCCCGGCCGGCAAAGCCGCCGAAGACCGTGCTGGCAACGTAAACGGCCATGGCACGTCCCAGCCGGGCCGGATCGGCGCTGGCCGAGATATACGTCATCAGGGCCGTGAGCATCGCCGGAATCAGCAGCCCCTGCAGCAGCCGCACCAGCAGAAAGCCGGCATAGCCGGGGCCGGCCGCAAGAGCGCACGAGCTGACCGCCAGCAGCAGCGAAGCACCAATCAGCACGCGTTTGGCGGACACCGATTCCAGCAAAAAACCGTAAACGATCGGAGCGATGCTGAGCGGTATCAGCGTGACGGTAATCAGCAACGAGGCCGCCGGCCGACTCACCCCGAGATCGTGTGCCAGCAGCGGCAACAGCGGCTGCGGTGCGTACAAGACGGTGAACACCAGAATGGTGCTGGCGAGGACGATCAGGAAGTTAGCGCGCGACACGTGATGCCTTTGGATTATCTACAAGGGTATCCGCAGCATTCGATATCGGCATCAGCCGATGCAAGCAGCTTATCGGGATACCTTGAAACACAGCACAAGTTGCTTTTTCTCGCTGCCCCAGAACGAGAAAAAGGGCTTGCGGATATATCCGCAAGCCCTTTTCAGATTTGGCGTCCCCAAGGGGATTCGAACCCCTGTTACCGCCGTGAAAGGGCGGTGTCCTAGGCCTCTAGACGATGGGGACTTGGACGCTCCGTGTGAAGCAGGCGGCATAATACGAGCAGGTGGCGGTGCTGTCAAGGAAACGATCCAGCACCCAGCTCTGCTACCATAGCGCCAGGATAAAAACAGCTAATAAAGACCAACCTCATGACGGCCGAAGACCACGATACGTTCCCGCAAACTGGAACGGCCTCCTTCCACGATGATCCACTGACGCCGGGCAAGGTTAGCTCGGTTCAGCTTATCAACAGCGTGCACCGCACTCAGATCAACATTGCCTTGCAGCTGCTGCAGACCGCCAGTCAGGTGGTATTCGTCCGCGGCACAGAAGGAGTGGGCAAGAGCGCCTTTCTCCTCGGGCTGCTGCGGCAGCAACCGGACGGCTTTCGTCTCAATCGGGTCATCGCAGCCGGAGATACCCGCCTTGCCGATCTGCTCGCCCCCTTCGCGGCTACCGCCAGGCTCGCCTCTGTCGATCCGCTGGAGGTTCTGCGCAGCGTCGCCCGCCAAGGTTCGCGACCGGTACTGCTGGTCGACGACGCCGATCAGTTGCGCGAGGATGTGCTGGTCGAAGTGTCCTCACTCTGGTCTGACGCCCGCGCGAGCGGCGTGCCGTTCGGGCTGGTGCTGGCCGGATCGCCGGACCTCGATGACCTGCTCGCAACCATCACCCCACTGCACGCCAACCGCTTGCATACCATCAATCTCCATCCGTTCCTGGAGCGGCAGACCATCGACTACCTGACCCGACGGCTCGAGGCTGCCGGGGTGCTCTCGATGGAGCTGCTCTCTGAGGCGGACATGCGGGCGATCCATGCACAAGCTCACGGGGTGCCGGCCAAAATCGATGAGCATGTGCGACGGCTCCTGCACGAGCGGATCACCAGAGCCCGGCCATCGACAACGTTCAAGTCCGGCTCGGCCGCGGCCGGACGGCGGACGATGGCGATAGTCGTTACTGCGCTGCTGATTCTGGTTGCCACGCTAGTGGGCGCGCTGCAGCTCACCGAGTGGCGTCAGACGGAACCGAGCATGCCGACTGTCCTGGCAAGCACTGCTCCGCCAGCCACGCTGCCACAAGAGCCGGAGCCAGCAGCGGCCCCGGCCCCGGAGCCGCAAACCGACACCTCCGCCGAACAGCCCGACCAACTGGCGGCACCGACCGTGCCGGCAGCAGAGGCAGAACCGGAAACTCCTCCAGTGGCCGCCTTGGCAGCCGAGCCTCCGGCCGAACCGCCAACCGAGGCTCCGGCTGCTGTGCTGAAGCCGCAGCCGGCACCCGCCCCGACACGACAACAGAAACCGGCAGCGGCAACGCCAGCTGTGGCTTCGAAGTTCGATAACGCTTGGCTGCGCAGCCGCCAAGCTTCCCGTTTCACCATTCAGTTGATTGCTGCTCAGGACGCGGAGGCGCTCGCTGGTTTCATGCACCAGCAGGGCCTTGCCGGCCGGGCCAAGCTGCTCAAGGTCCGACGGAATGGGGACGACTGGTATGTGGTGGTACTGGGAGACTATCCGGACCGCGCCGCTGGCCGGGAGGCGCTGCAGAAAATTCCGCCGACGCTGCGCCGCGATGGCGCCTGGATCCGCAGCTTCGGCGAACTCCAACAGCTGATCCGGGACTAGCAGGAGCCTCTCCTGCCCCCGCTGCACGGGCAGACTGCCTCTCTGGTCATCGATCCGCCGGCCAAGCCTTTAGTGCTCGGCTGGCGGATCGATGCGCCAGCCAGTGCGGCGAGGGCACGCCGCCAATCGACGATCTGTCGATACTGCGCCGGCAGGGATTGCTCGATGAAAAAACGTAGCCAGCACGTTCGGGAAAGCTGATGGCCGCCCTGTGCGGAGTGCCGATCCGCAGCGGATACGTGACCTGGTCGAGGTGCTGGCGCAACTGCCGCTCGATACAGACATCCCGGCAGGGCTTACTGCGCCGTCGCCGAAGTGATCGCCTGCGCTTACCTGCTACGCGGCAAGACCCCGGACGATGCACCCAAGTCCCGGCGCCGCTGAGTCGGATCCTATCCTGCCATTCAAGCCGCCGCGGTCGTGGCCTTACGGCCGGAACCGCTATCTCGGCGGGTCAGGATCATATCGGCAGCTTTCTCCCCGATCATGATGGCCGGCGCGTTGGTGTTGCCGCTGATCAGGGTCGGCATGATCGAGGCGTCGACTACCCGCAGCCCCTCCAAGCCATGGACGCGCAGCTGGCTGTCCACCACGGCCAGCGCATCGGTCCCCATCTTGCAGCTGCCGGCGGGGTGGTACACCGTATCGGCGCGCTGGCGCAGCGCGTGCCGGAGATCGTCGTCGCTGCGCGCACCGGCCGTGTAGACATCGACGCCGCTGTAAACCGCCAAGGCCGGCGCATGCATGATCCGGCGCATCAGCTTGTAGCCGCGCAGCATGGTCTCGAGATCGTCCTCGTCGCCGAAAAAGTTCGGATCGATCAGCGGCGGCGCCAGAGGATCGGCGCTGTGCAACCCTACCCTACCCCGGCTCTTGGGACGCAACACGCAGACATGGCAACTGAAGCCGTGCCCCAGGTGGATCCTGCGGCTATGGTCGTCGACGATGCCGATGACGAAATGCAGCTGCACATCGGGCGCCTCCAGCCCAGGCTCGGTCTTGAGAAAGCCGCCGGCTTCGGCGTAATTGGTGGTCAGCAAGCCGGTGCGGTGCTTACGATAATGGCCCCAGGCGCGCAGCAGCCGAACCCCGCCGCTAACGGAGAAGCCGAACAGTTCTTTCGACTTGGACTTATAGCAAGCAACATAGTCGATATGGTCCTGCAGGTTCTGACCGACTCCGGGCAACTCGTGCACAAGGGCAATCCCATGCCGCGCCAGCTCATCGCGCGGGCCCACGCCGGACAACAGCAGGAGTTGGGGCGATTGCAGCGCCCCAGCACTCAGTAGCACTTCCTGCCTGGCCTGCAGCTGATGCGTTCTGCCGCGCTGACGGTAATCGACCCCAACCGCGCGCTTGCCCTGGAACAGAATCCGGGTAGCGCGTGCCTGAGTGATTACGGTCAGGTTACGGCGGTCGAGGACCGGAGTCAGGTACGCCTTGGCTGCGCTGCAGCGCTCGCCGTTCTTTTGGGTGACTTGGTAAAACCCCACGCCTTCCTGCTGCGCACCGTTGAAGTCGTCCGTCCGCGGGAATCCGACCTGCTCCGCGGCCCGTAGAAAAAGCTCGCCGGCTGGCTGGGGCGAACGCAGGTCGGCGACATTCAGCGGGCCGCCGACACCATGGAAGGCATCCGCGCCGCGCTCGTTATTCTCCGAGCGCTTGAAGTACGGCAACACCTCGTCGTATGACCACCCTTCATTACTGAGCGCGGCCCAGTGGTCGTAATCGCTGCGGTGCCCGCGGGTGTAGATCATGGCGTTGATCGAACTACTGCCGCCCAGCGTTTTGCCGCGCGGCTGATAGCCGCGGCGACCGTTCAGACCGGGCTGCGGCTCGGTCTGAAAGGCCCAGTTGTTGAAGCGGGTCGGCAACATCACGGCTGTGCCGGCCGGCATGTGGATGAACATGCTCTTGTCCGGCTTGCCGGCTTCCAGCAAGCAGACGGTAACGGCTGGATCGGCCGACAGACGGTTGGCGAGCACGCAGCCCGCGGAGCCGCCGCCAACGATAATGTAATCGTACATGCCCACCTCCCTTTGCTCGTGCTACCGCTCTTCTTGGTTCCGTTATGGAACCGGCCCCAGGGCGAAAACGGCACCGCACCAGCTGACGTAGCCTCTTCCATGGCGTGTTAAGCAAGATTATTCAAAGACCTGCTTAACCATGCTGCAGTTCCCCAACGATCGGCTATTTCTCCAAGCGCTGACCAGCCTCCTCACCAACTCAGCGCCAGCCCACGATCCGATGCTGGCAGCATCCCGCTATGGCGGTCTTGCGGTTGAAGCTGCAGCGCCCGCCCCCAAGGAAATAATTGTTTAGCTTCATTAACTTATATAAGCAAAACACATTTATCAGAAACAGAAACCTCACGAAAATTAAGGAAAACAATCCCATGGAAGACACTAAAAGATGGTCCGAAGCGCAGGATTACGAATTAGGTTTCTGGAACAATGTCGCAAAGGACATTGACTCAGGATTCGGTGACTTAGGCTGGTATCGCTGGCGAGCTGACCAGCTAATTAATCGCCTTGAACGGCTAAACCTGCACCGACTTACCTCGGGAAGCGCCAGGATCATAGAAGTTGGCAGCGGTCCTGTGGGTGTCTGCACATTTTTCCCTGGAGCGGAGCGTCTCGCTGTCGATCCGTTGATGGACCAGTACAGCAGCCATCCGGCCTTCGCGAAAGCGCGCGACCCTGAAGTGAAATACTTGCAGGGGGTCGGGGAACGGCTTCCCAGTCCGAGCAGCCACTACGACCTCGCCATCATCGAAAACTGCATCGACCACGTGCACGACGTCGATGCGGTGATGCGTGAATTGAGCCGGGTCCTGAAACCCGGCGGCATCCTCTATCTGACGGTCAACAACCGCTCCTGGGCCGGTTATTTCGTCCATCGTCTCCTTTCCCGGCTGAAGATCGACCGCGGGCATCCTCACACCTTCACTCCTGGCAGAACCAGGGATCTCATTCGTCAAAGCGGCTTTCAGCTACGAGACATCGAAGTCGGCTCGTATCTGCAAGCGACCCGGACCGACTTGGCCTCGGGCAAGGCCCGCGATCGACTCAAGGCCCTGCTTGGAGTAAGCGAGTACGTTGTCTCGGTAATCGCCGAACAGGCTGCCCCTGGCCAAGTCCCGCTCCAACGGCAATACGGCCTGGACAAAGCCCGGGAAAAGGCGGCGGAGGCGGTGGTTTAGCAGCTCTCATCCAACCTCGCGGGCAAGCTGATGCCCGCCGAGGCCTTCCGCCTTCAGGAGTGCTTGCAGGGTTGTTAACCGATATGGCTCCAAGCAATCACACTGGTCGCAGCTGCGCGCAAGTCCCGGCGGTAATCGCATCGCTTTGGCTATTCGCGCGTGTGGGCAGACCCTCCCGCCACAGGCCCTGCTTTCTCCTCGCCTGCCTGCTCGGCGCGCTGCTCAGCGGCTGCCAGACCGGCACAGCCCCTTCTCTCGCGCTAGCCACCGAAGGCGGCGACGCCTGGACCTTCGACAAGCTAATCGCCGGAACTTACACAGCCGGTGGCTGCGATGAGGTCGTGCTGCACTCGACCACAGCATCGGTACGTGCCTGGACAGGAGAGCAACGCTTTCAGGCCAAAGTGCCTTTGCAGAGCGGCAACAATCGGCTTGAGGCCACCTGCCTCAGCGCCGGTGCAGAAGAGGGCCGCACGGCAGCCCAGCAGTGGGATGTCCGGCTACAGGACATGCCCAAGGCATGGATACGTACCCGCATCGATGCCAACACAGTCTGGCTGAACGCCGGCCGGAGCGAGTTGGCTCAGGGCGTGCCGGCACCGATCATCCACTATGAATGGCGCGCCCGCCCTGGCAATCCGGAGCCGCTTCGGCTGGCTGCCGGCGACACTACGCTGGACCGACAGGCGGCCGAAGGCAAACAACAGCGGCTACGAGCGCCTGCTGCCGACGGCGAGTACTACGTCACTCTGCGCATCACCGATGCACTGGCTCGCGCCGATGAGAGCACTGCGGTATTCCGGGTCGAGCACGGCAGGCCGGTCGAGGTCGAGCTCGCCAGAGAACACCCGGCTTGGGTCGACAGCGCGGTAGTTTATGGTGTGGTGCCTTATTTTTTCGGCCCGACCGGCTTTGTCGACGTCAGCGCCCGGCTGGATGAAATCGCCGCGCTCGGTGCGACCGCTATCTGGTTGTCGCCGGTGACCGCCGCGCCGGCCGATGATTTCGGCTACGCCGTGACCGATCCCTTCCGCCTGCGTCCGCGGTTCGGCTCGGCAGCCGACTTCCGAGCCCTGGTCGAGCGGGCTCACGCGCTCGGCTTGCGGGTCATCATGGACTTCGTCCCAAACCATGTCTCGGATCAGCACCCCTACTACCTGCATGCGGAGCGGTTCGGACAGCGCTCGCCGTATTACGACTGGTTCGACCGGGACGCCGCTGGCGAAGTCACCAGCTACTTCGACTGGGACAACCTGAAAAACCTCAATTACGACAACCCCGAAGTTCAGAACTACATCCTGACCGCCTCCGCCTACTGGATAAAGACGTTCGCTATCGACGGCTTTCGGGTCGATGCCGGCTGGGGCGTGCGGCAACGGGCGCCGGAGTTCTGGCGGCGCTGGCGGGAAGAGCTCAAGCGCATCAAGCCGGACCTGCTCCTGCTGGTGGAAGCCTCGGCGCGGGATCGCTTTTATGCCGATAACGGTTTCGATGCCGCCTACGACTGGAGCGACAAGCTGGGCGAATGGGCTTGGCAGGGAGCGTTCGAGGCTGGGCAACCGGTCGACCTGGGACAGTTACGCGCCGCCCTGAGCACCCGCAACGCCGACCGAGCGCCCGGCGCACTGATCTTCCGCTACCTGAACAACAACGACACCGGCGAGCGCTTTATCAGCCGCTACGGCCCCGGCCTGACGCGGGTCGCTGCCGCCTTGCTGTTCACGGTGCCGGGCATCCCGCTGATCTACACCGGCGACGAGATCGGCGCCAAGTTCGAGCCCTATGACGAAGGCCCGCCCTTGATCTGGCACGACCAGGCCGGCCTCACGCCTTACTACACCCGTCTCGCCCACCTGCGCCGGACCACGCCGGCGCTATGGTCGCCCCGGCTGGTGCTGGTCGGCAACGATCGGGAGAACAAAGCCTTGAGCTTCGTCCGACCGGGCGACACTCCGGAACAGACGGTGCTGGTCGTACTCAACTTCAGCAGCCAACCGCTCAAGGTCACCCTGGCACACAGCGATGACGCCGCAGGCGCCATCCCGAGCGACCGGCTGAGCGACCTGCTCAGCGGCGAAACGGTAACGCTCGATCCACGCCAGCCGACGCTGCGCCTGCCGGCCTATGGCGTGCTGATTTTACGGGAGTCGGAGAACTAGCCCACACACTCACATCCTCCCGCTTTCTTAACCTGCCCGCTCCGGTTGCAACGGCCCTACCGCCCTTACGCTGCCCTGATCGGTGCCGACCGGAGTCGAGGGAAAATCCGGCCGCTGCCGGGCAGCCCGCTCCAGCACGCCCATCGCCGCGAGGGCGACGTGCTCCTGCCAGGGCTTGGCAATCACCTGCACCCCCACCGGCAAACCGGCGCTGCCTTGTTCTACCCGCCGCGCCAGACGCTGCACCAAGTCTCGGCCGGGGTCACGGACCGACTCTTCGGCAGCGCCGACCCGAGTAAACGGCACTACCCCGGCCGGGTAACCGAGCAGATTGTAAAGTGAGGCGTAAGCGCCGGCGGTAAGCAGATCGCGGGTGGCGCCATGAGTGAAGGCCGGCAATGAACTCGGCGGCGCCAGAATGATGTCGAACGGGCCCCCGGCGGCCTGATCGAGAGCGGCGGCAAAGCGCTCGCGATAATCCAGCTGCGCTTCGACATTGCGCCAGTAAGCGTCCGCGCTGGCCGACCCGGCCGCCTCCAGGTTGTTTGCCATGGTTTCCTGGCCGAAGGCACGCAGCAAACCGCGCAGCGGCTTATGCAGGGCCAAGGGTATACCGGCACTCAGCAGCAGTTGGGCGACCTGGGGTGTTCTGGCGCTGCCGGCAAGGGCGCGCTTCATGCCGGCCAAGTTATCACCGAGCAGGATACGGCCGAACAAGATAAGCGCCGCGGGTACCTCCGGCGGCGTCCAGGCGCTCACCTGCGCGCCGGCCTGGCGCAGCACGTCGGCGGCCTGCTCGACCGCTCGCCGCAACGCCGGCGCCGGCGCAAACGTGCCGTCATCGCTGTAATAGGCCACCCGCAGCCGGCTCACATCCACCGCAGTCCAGTCGCCCAGTCTTGGCTGGTGTAATTGCGCCGGCTGGCGACCGCCGTTGGCGATTTCGATGGCCAGGGCAACGTCGGCTACATGCCGCGCCAGCATGCCGACCTGGCTGGGTATAGCGCGCTGGCCGAGCGGCACGCTGTAGCGGCCCATGTCATCCATACGGCCGGAAGTCGGTTTTAGCCCGACCAGCCCACAGAAATGCGCCGGCAGCCGGACGCTGCCGCCGATATCGGTACCCACCCCCAGCGGCGAGCCGCCGGCGGCGATGATCGCGCCTTCGCCACCGCTGCTGCCGCCGCAGGTGCGCTCGCTATTCCAGGGGTTGCTGGTGCGGCCGTAGACCGGGTTGTCGGCCTCGGTGTAGATGAGGCACTGGGCGACATTGGTCTTGCCCAGCACGATCGCGCCGGCCGCCCGCAGCCGCGCCACGTGAATATCGTCGATTGTGGCGCGATGATTGACACGGGTTTCGATGCCGAAGGTAGATGGCGTGTCTGCCAAATCCAGGCTTTCCTTGACCGTGATCGGCACCCCCGCCAGCGGCGACAGCGGCTCGCCGCGGCTGCGCTTGGCATCGACGCCGCGCGCCTCCTCGCGGGCGGCGTCGGCGCGGGTCAGCACCACCGCATTAAGCGTCGGGTTGACGGCCGCGATCCGGGCGAGGTGCGCCTCCACCACTTCGACGGCGCTTACCTCACCGCCGGCAATGCGCTGCGCCAGCTCGGTCGCCGATAGTTCGGTCAGTGTCGTTGCCATTGCTCCCCTCCTCCGTAACCAGGCTGGGGGCTATGCCGTCTCCGGCGCCAGCAGCCACCACTGTTCGCCATCGCAGGCGGCCTCGCCGTCCTCCCGCAACTTCAGCAAATGCGCCAGCAGCGAGCGCTTGGCCAGCTTGTGCATGACTGCCGGCACATCCTGATAGACCACCGGCACCAGCTCATCCTCGCTGGCCGGGCCGAGCTGACGCAGCGCAGCCAGCACTTTGTTTTCCCGCACCATGCGGTGCGAGATCAGGCGATCGACCACCTGATACGGCTTGTCCATCAGAAAACCGTGGGCCGGCGCGATGTAGTCGATTTCCTCTTCCTGCAGCGCGTACAGCGAGCGTAGATAAGCGCCCATATCGCCGTCCGGCGGGTTAATGACCACGGTCGAGCCCTGCATGATGTGGTCGCCGGCAAACAGCAGCCGTTCCTCTTCCAGCAGATAGCAGAGGTGATTGGAGGCGTGCCCGGGCGTGTGGATGGCACGCAGCGTCGCGCCATCGACCGCCAGCCGATCGCCGTGGGCCGGCACCCGGTCCGGGCGGAAGTCCCGGTCCTGACTGTCGTGCGGCGGCGCCGGCATGCCCAGCACTTCGGCGCCGGTCCGGGCCTGCAGCAGCCGCGCCGCTGGCGAGTGGTCGTGGTGGGTGTGGGTGGTCAGTATCCAGCGGATGCGTCCCGGCGCGGCGGCGATGATGCGCTCGACGTGCTCCTCGATCAGCGGCCCGGGATCGATCACCGCCACCTCATCGGTGCCGATCAGATAAGTGTTGGTCCCGGGGCCGGTCAGCACGCTGGGGTTAGGGGCGGTGATCCGCCGCACCGTAGCGGAGAGCTGCGTTACCACGCCCGGCAGGATCTCGTAAGACGCGGTGCCCCGGCCGTGCGGGTCGAGCTTGCCGATCTCGGCGTACGCCGGATCGCCCTCATGAAACAGCCGCTGGCCGGCCCGGCCGCTGGCAAAGCGTGGCCGCAGCGGTTCGACCTCGCGCGGCCGACGGGCATAGTCCATCAAGGCCGCCGTGGTTGGAAACGCTGTCAGCGCCTTGAGCGTACGTATCGTCGGCGACGACAGCGGAAACGTCCCCCGCCGGCTGCCTTCCAGCGCTTCCTCCGGCCGGATCCAGGCATGATCGATGGTCTCCTCGCCGTCATGCGAAGCGGTTTGACCGGCTGGCGCGACGGCGACGAAAAACCGTGTGTCGTAGCGGCGCGGCGGCCCCACCGGCGTTACCCAGTGGCTGAAGAACGCTAACTCCTCCGCGGCGATGGTCAGACGACGGTGGCGGCACAGGTCGACCAGCGTCATCTCACCCGCACACAGTCGTGCCCGCATGGCGGCATAAACTTCGACATCATCCGGCTGGCGTATTTCTACCATCCTTCCGTGCCGATCGCGCGCCAGCAGCAACCCGGATTCTTCGAAGCACTCGCGCACCGCCGCCACCAGATAGGGCAGCCCGCCCCGCTCTACCCCCAGCAGGCGGTTGGCGGCGGCTTCATCGACACCGTTGCACAGCGCCAACAGCTCCTCGCCCTCGTCGTCGGCATCGACCGCCCCGCCGGGAAACACATAAACGCCCGGCATGAACACGGCCTTGTGGGTGCGCTGCATAAGGAACACTTCAAGGCCGGCCGGCGTGTCGCGGGTCAAGATCAGGGTCGAGGCGGGGCGT
>DASULL010000279.1:0-8325 GCA_036278215.1 Gammaproteobacteria bacterium
GCGGGACGTTGTCCCTGCTGGATGTCGCCACCGGCGGCCACGCAGTGCTTGCGCGCTAGCCGCCACACCGATTCGGTCATCCGCGGCGGTTTGCCGATTATTCCGCTGCCGCACCACCAAGCAAACGCTGCTGCTCCTCCAGCAGAAGTCTCTCGATGATCGCCGTCTCGGTCGACCCGCCGCTTCGCTCCAATAGGACCCGCAGCGCCTGGGCTGCCTCGGGCGAGAGCCGCCAGGTCTTGCGGGCTCCGCCGCGGGCCTTCAGGGCCGCCACCGAGGCGTTGACCCGCTCGGTCGCTGTCGTGCCCAGGGGATGCTTACGTGGCCGGCCCATCGGCGGCCTCCATGATGACAGCTACCATGCGTGGCGCTCGCCGGTTTCGATATCGATGCCGACACCGCCAACGCCGTCTTCATAACTAAAGACCTCTGCGCGGGCCGGAGTTTTGCGGGCACGCACTTCGCTCAGATAGTTCTTGATGGCGCTGAGCGTGCGCTTACCGGTATACCGCTCGGACGAGCGGCGGCTGCTGTCACCGGACACGATGCGGATGTTATTGGCCTGAATCAGCGTATTGAGTCTGTTGATTTTCGTCTCCTACCCCTGCTTCCCCGGGGTTCGGCTGTAGCAGGCGCTACCTGCCGTATTGTAGGCGACTACATGAGTTTTTTCAAATTATAACAATAAGTTATGAATAACTCTTCTGGAATACGGGTTGCGTTCCGCTAACCGAACCGACGGTGAACAACATCCGCGCCCACGTCGAGGCCGCGTCCATCAGCCAGCCGGCGACGAGGGCACCGCTGCCGGCGAAAATGGCGATGACCGTCACCTAACCGAGCAGCTTCATGGCGCGGCGGTTCACGCGATCGCCCATGATCGTGCGATTGCTGGTCCTGAGCTGGATGAGCAGCATCAGCGGCGGCGTGGAGAAACCCTGGACGATGCCGACCCACACCAGCGCCCTCAGGCGCCGCCGAGGATTCTGGCGCCGGCAACATAGGCATCCAGCACCGACATCAACAGCTCGCGCCGGGTCAGAGTCGCCGGGGGCGCCATCTGTCCGCTGCGCACCCTTCCGACCAGCTCAGGGATATACCGGCGATGGTTGCAGTTGCCCATGTTTACGCCCAGGTTCCGCATCATGGCCTGGCCGAGGGGGAGGCCCTGCACCTGCGGTCGATAGACGTCGATGCTGCTGAGAGCGCCGGCCTTGCAGAGTCCCTGCAGCGCCTGGGACGGCGCGGCGCCCGGCAGGCACCCAAGTGTCGCCCTGGGGTTTGGCCTGCGGCGCGATCTGACCGCGGATCTTATCCGACTGCGCCGCCTGCTGCTCGGCCTGCTTGGCATCCACGCCCACGGCGTCGATAGCACGATCCATCCAAACGCCTCGAGTGAGCTGCATAGAGGCCTCGATAGTTAGGGCTTGGGAGATGGATATAAGCGATTGAAACCAGCGCCCCGCGACAGCGGGCCGCCAAAGGCCGCCTTGGCGGCACCGAGAACCTTCTACCCTTGAGACCCAGGACGGTCTGCCGCATCTAGACGGTTCAATCCGGCGGCCAGCATGCACAGGCGACGAGGCCGCTGCCGCCTTCGTGATGGGCTGCCGCTCCACCCAGCCTGGGTCCGGCGTGCCCGACGAAGCCACTCTCGACCGTGCGATGGCACATCGCGCGGTCGGGACGACCATAGACTTCTTTGGAGCGGGCGGAGCGCCGAAGCAGTCCCACCCTCGAGGGCTATGATCGCATCGCTTGCACAGCGCCAGCTCGAAGGCGAGCTGATGGATGATCCGGCTGTCGATGCGGACGCGCACGTCGCCGCACTACGCGGTCTGCGCCGCATCAATCGGGTGAGCCGGACAGCGGCGACGTTATGGCCCTCAATTGCGCGCATCGCCCAGGCCCACCGGGGCGGGGCGCTGTCCCTGCTGGACGTCGCCACCGGCGGCGGCGACGTGCCGCTCTCGCTTTGGCGCCGCGCCCGGCGCCACGGTCTGGCGTTGGACATCAGTGCCTGCGATATCAGCGAGACCGCCTTGGGTTTCGCGACGGCGGAGGCGGCACGGGCCGGTGCGCCGATCCGCTTTTTCCGCCTGGACGTGCTCACCGAGCCGCTCACGAAGCGTTACGACGTCATTACCACCAGCCTGTTCCTGCACCACCTGACGGATACGCAGATCGTTGCGCTCCTGAACACGCTGGCCGCGCAGGCCGATCACCTCGTCATCAGCGACCTGATTCGCAGCCGCACCGGTTATGGCTTGGCCTTGCTTGGAACGCGGCTGCTGTCGGGCTCGCGGATCGTGCATGTGGACGGCCTGAAATCGGTGCGCGCGGCGCTGACACTGCCCGAGGCGCACGCGCTGGCGGCGACGGCCGGGCTAGACAGCGCGGTCTTCGAGCGGCGCTGGCCGCGCCGGTTTCTGATGACCTGGTCGCGGCCGGGCCCGACGGCGGGCAGGCATGAGCCTTGAGACCCTGCCCGAGGAATGGGACGTGGTGGTGGTCGGCGCGGGGGTCGCCGGGACGGTGTCGGCCTCTCGGCTCGCGCGCCGCGGCCTGAGCGTGCTGCTGACCGACAAGGCGCAATGGCCGCGCCACAAGGCCTGCGGCGGCTGCATCAATGCGGCCGCGCTACGCGCCCTCGCGGCCGCCGGCTTGGCAGACATCAGCGGCGCCGGCCCGGCCTATGGGCAAATCCACCTCGCCTGCGGCCGGCACCAAGCCGTGCTTGCACTGCCGCGCGGGCGCGCGCTCAGCCGCCGGCGTCTGGACGCGATGCTCGCCGATCACGCGATCGCCGCGGGCGCCCGCTTCCTCCCCTCGACGCAGGCAACGCTGAACGCAGCGGACGCGGGCAGCCGCGGCGTGACGCTCCGCTGCGGCGACCAGCGCGCGACCGTGCGGGCGCAGCTGGTGCTCGCTAGCGACGGGCTCGGCAGCCGGCTACTCGGCCAGGCCGCGAGCACGCAGCTCCAAGTCGATGAGCACTCGCGTATCGGCGTGGGCACGGTGGTCGCCGCCGCGCCGCCGTTCTACCAGCCGGGCAGCATTTACATGGCCTGCGGCGCCCAGGGCTACGTCGGGCTGGTCCGCGTGGAGCACGACCAGCTCAACATCGGCGCAGCCCTCGATCCAGCCTGGGTCAAACGCTGCGGCGGCCCGGCTGCGGCGGTGGCGCAGACGCTGCAGGCGACGGCATTCCCAACGTTCGATGCCCTGCGCGCGGCACGCTGGCACGGCACCCCGCGGCTCACCCAACGCCGGCGCCGGCTCGGCGCGGAGCGGGTGCTGGCGCTAGGCGATGCGGCCGGCTACGTGGAGCCGTTCACCGGCGAAGGCATGGCCTGGGCGCTCGTGAGCGCGGCGGCGGTCGAACCGCTGGCGCTGGCGGCCGCCGCGGGGTGGCGGGACGAACTGGTGGATCAATGGACCGCCCGGCAGGCGGCTCTCCTTCGGCCCCGCCAGAGGACTTGCCGCGCGCTCTCGATGGCGTTACGCCGCCCGCGTCTGGTCGCGGCGCTGCTACCGCTGCTCAAGGTCGCGCCGATGACGGTCGCGCCGCTAACGGCCTGGCTGAATCGCGACTTCGAACCTGGCCTGGAGGTAGATCAATGAGGGCTGCGCAGGCGGGCCTTCACGGCATCGGCGTTGCAACACCGGCTGGCACGCTGGATCAGGAGGCCGCGGCCGCGTTCGCGACACCGCGCTGCTGCGCCGACGAGCGTCAGCAGGCGTTCTTGCAGCGCATTTACCGGCACAGCGGCGTGCAGCGACGAGCGAGCGTGCTCATGCGCCCGCATGACGACACCACGGCGCTCGAGGCGTTTTATCCGCCCCCTACCGCCGCCGACGATCTCGGGCCGACCACCGCCGTTCGGTTGCGGCACTATGCAGCGGCCGCCGGTCCGTTGGCGGCCGAGGCGTGCCGAGCGGCCTTTGCCGACGCCGCGACCGATCCGACGCAGATCACGCACCTGGTAACGGTCTCGTGTACCGGACTGATCTCGCCGGGTCTCGATGCCGAGCTGATCGAGCGGCTCGGGCTGTCGCCGGACATCGGGCGGATCAATCTCGGCTTCATGGGCTGCCACGGCGCGCTCAACGGCCTGCGCACGGCCAGCGCGCTGGCGCAGAGCGGACCGGATGCGCGCATTTTGCTGTGCTGCGTCGAGCTGTGCACGCTGCACTTTCGCTACGGCTGGGATCTACAGAAAATCGTCGCCAACGCCTTATTCGCGGATGGCGCCGCGGCGGTGGTCGTGGGGCCGGCCGGCGACCGCTCCGAGAGCTATCGTTTGGTCGATACGACGAGCCGCCTGGCGCTCGACTCGAGCGACGCCATGATCTGGCGCATCGGCGACCATGGCTTCGAGATGACCTTGTCGCGCGAAGTGCCGCGGCTGATCCGCGGCGCGATCGGCGCCTGGCTCCACGACTGGCTGGCGCGGCACGCGCTGAGCGTGCCCGACGTTGCACACTGGGCCATTCACCCCGGCGGGCCGAAGGTCATTCAAGCGGTCACCGAGTCACTGGCGCTGCCGGCGGCCGCCGGACGCACTTCGGCTTCGGTACTGGCGGAGCACGGCAACATGTCCTCGCCCACGGTGCTCTTCATCCTGCAGCGGCTGCGGGCGCAGGCGGCGAACGGACCCTGCGTCGTCTTGGGCTTCGGCCCAGGCTTGGCGCTTGAAGGCGCGCTGTTGCACTAGGCGAGCGTCGGCGGCTCGCCGAGGATCCAGCCGACCACCAGCGCCGCGGCGGCGGCGAAAATGGCGCTGACCGTCACCCAGCCGAGCAGCTTCATGGCACGGCTGTTCACCCGCTCGCCCATGATCTTGCGATTGCTGGTCCTGAGCAGGATGAGCAGCATCAACGGCGGCGTGGAGAAGCCCTGGACGATGCCGGCCCACACCAGCGCTTTCATGGGGTTGATGGGCAGGAAGTTCAGGGCCATGGCGATCACCGTGAAGCCCACGACCGCTCCATAGAACGCCTTGGCCTAGCCGGGCCGGCAGCCGAGGCCGCTGCGCCAGCCCAGCGCCTGGCAGAGATCGTAGGCCGCGCCGACAGTCATGATGGGTACCGCCAGAAAGCCGACCCCCACCACCCCGAGGGCGAACAGCACCGCCGCCGCATCGCCGGCGAGCGGCCGCAGCGCCCCTGCACGGCCGTGTCGATGTCGTGGATGCCCGCCTCGTACAGAGTCGAGGAGGTGGCGAGCATGATGAAGTACAGGGCCATGCTGGAAAACAGCATGCCGATCAATACGTCGTGCCGGGTCGCGCGCAGACCCTGCTCGCTGGCGCCCCGCCGCTGCGCCAGCGTGACCTGGCCGGCGGCGATCCGCTCTTCCACCTCCTGGTTGGATTGCCAGGTGACGAGGTAGGCCGACAACATGGTGCCGATGATGGCGACCAGCAGCTCGAGGAACGCCTGAAAGTTACCTCCAGTTGATTTGGAGGTATTCACGAGGGGGAGCAGACCGGCGTACGTCAGCGTAGACCAACGTATTCCAGCGGATCAGCCCGGAGCACAAATGAATAAGCCGGACCACCAAGCTATATGTAACTTGTTGATCCGGCTGCAATATGTGGTGGCCAGGGAGGGAATCGAACCCCCGACACGGGGATTTTCAATCCCCTGCTCTACCGACTGAGCTACCTGGCCACGCGAGGCGCTAATTCAACCCTTTTTAGGGGTGTCCGTCAAGTCTGCGGACGATAAGGCTACTTCGGGACGAAGCCCGACGGCTTTTCCGAGCCACCGTCGAAGAAGAATTTCTCCATCTCACCTTCCAGGAACTTGCGCGCCTTGGGGTCGACCGGGCTCAAGCGGTATTCGTTGATGAGCATGGTCTGATGGCGCAGCCAGTCCTGCCAAGCCTGCTTGGAGACATTCTCATAGATGCGCTTGCCAAGTTCGCCAGGATAAGTGGGGCGATCCAGGCCTGGAGCTTCCTGGCCGAGGCGGACGCAGTTAACCATTCTTGTCATGTAAATCTCCCGGGGCATGAGCCACGAAGGTGGCCAGGAGGCGGGCGACGGGTGCTGCCAGCCCCCGGCCTTGGTCGCCGTTGTTATACCAGATGGCCTCTTGCCCTTCCATGATGGAGGCAACGACCGCCGGCTCGACCTCTACCCGCAGCGGCTCGATGTCGAGATGAAAGTGGCTGAAGGTGTGCCGCAGCTCGGGCCAGGCTTCGGCCGCTTTCGGCTCCAGACCATAGCTGCGGGCCAGGGCCTGCCAGTCGGCATCCAGCTCGCATTCGGGCAGGCCCCAGAGGCCTCCCCAGATCCCGGTGGGCGGGCGACGCACCAACAACACCTCCCGACCAGACTGCAACAGCAGCATACGGATCCGTTTGACCGGCAGCGCCCGGCGCGGTTTCGGTTGCGGGTAAGCGGTCGGCTCGCCGCGCGCATGGGCTATGCAAATCGAGCTGAGCGGACACTGCGAACAGGCTGGGCGGCTGCGGCTACAGAGCGTCGCACCCAGATCCATCATGGCCTGATTGAAGTCGCGGCAGCGCTCGCTGGGCGTATGCTGCTCGGCGTGCAGCCACAAGGCGCGCTCGAAGGCAGCTTGGCCGGCCCAGCCGGCAACAGCATGGACCCGGGCCAAGACACGCTTGCAATTGCCATCCAGGATCGGCTGTCGCTGCCCTAAACCGAGCGAGAGAATGGCGCCGGCAGTCGAACGGCCAATACCCGGCAGGTCGACTACAGCGGCGAACTCCTGCGGAAATTCGCCGCCATGACGCTCGACGATCAGCTGGGCGGCCCGGTGCAGATTACGGGCTCGGGCGTAATAGCCCAGTCCGGCCCAGAGCGCGAGCACATCATCCAGCGGAGCCGCAGCCAGAGCGCGTACGTCCGGAAAGCGCGCCATGAAGTGCTCGAAGTAGGGAATGACCACGCTCACCTGCGTCTGCTGCAGCATGACCTCGGAAATCCATACTCGATACGGCGTGGCCGGGTGCTGCCAGGGCAGGTCATGGCGGCCGTGCCGGTCGAACCAGGCGAGCAGCCGCTGGGCGAAACCATCGGCCGGTGCTGCGAGATCGGTCATTACAGTCCAGCGAACCCCTCTACTTGGGCTTGGGCCGCAGCAGATCCTGGAGCTTATCCTGTACCTGCTCCTGCAGCTTCTGCTCGACCTCCTGCTGACGCTGCTGCACTTCCTCCTGCACGCGGGTCTTGGCTTTTTCCTCGACGGCCTGCAGCTGCTCCTTGCCAGCCCGTTCCACCGCCTGTTGCAGGTCGACGCTTACCCCCAGATCTCGGTAATTGCCGCTGATATGTACCGGAATCGGCACGTTCTGCAGCTCGGCCAGCAGTTTGTTATCGCTCTTAAGCAGCGGTTCCAGCAAATTGACGTTGAGGGTGTAATCGACGACCTGGGTACGCAGATTGAACTGCCCATCGCCGGCGACCTTGAATTGTGAGGACGCCAGATTGAAGTCGCGGTTCAGCACCAGTCCTTCATTGATCTGGAGCGAGCCCTGCAGCACATTGAACGGCGTCTGCGCCTGCTGCGCCTCGGCCGGTTCCGGCTCGTTGGCAAGCTTGGCGCGCGCGGTCTGGATGGCCTGAGCGATGTTGATGCCGTTGATGGCGCCGTCAGCGAACTTGAAGCTGCCCTTGCCGCTCATCGTCCGCAGCCAGTCGTCCATGCTGGCGCCATGCATGCCGACCGCCAGATTCAAATCGGCGACGCCGAGAATTCGGGCGACACCAACCAGGTCTTCCAGCAGCGAACCGGCCTGGACGCCGTCCAGCTGCTGCTGCATGGAGATCTTCGGATCGTTGCTGGTCGCGTCCAGGGTCAGCAGACCGCGCAGGCGGCCCTGATAGAGCTGCGCCACCGGCTCTGCCTTGATGACTCCGTTGTGTGCGGTAATGCGTGTTTTCACGTCGCTGGCGTGCAGCTTCTTGACGGTCATCTGGCCGATGGCCACCGTGCCGTCCAAATCCAGCTTACGCAACGTCTCCAGCGGCAGCTCTCCGGCTTCCGCCGGCCCCTTCTCCGGCGCCTTCTCGGGGACGGGCTTGCCCTCCTCCGCCGGCGCCAGGTAACGGTCGAGGTTAATCTGATCCAGCGCCAGCTGGAAGCGCGCCGCCAGGGGGTCGAACGATGGCACCTGGGCCTTGCCGGTGATGTGGGTTTCGTCCACCTGCCCCTTGAGTTCCTCAAGTTGCAGTCCCTTGCCGTCGTACAGCAGCTTGGCCGTCAGGCCGACGTTAGCCAGCACATTGGGGTCGGCTGTCCGCGGCGGCTCTATGGCTAGCCGGCGCATGAGCTCGCGGGCATTGAACG
>DASULL010000280.1:0-7165 GCA_036278215.1 Gammaproteobacteria bacterium
GGATCAGCCTTGGCCGGCCGCCAGTGGTGCGTGGTAGGGGGCGCTCAGCTCATGGACCGCTTCGACCAGCGCCAGCATGTGGGACGGGTCGATTTCCGGGTGGATGCCGTGGCCGAGGTTGAAGACATGGCCGGCGCCGGCGCCAAACGATGCCAGCGTACGTGCCACTTCCGCCCGGATTACCTCGGGTGCGGCATACAGGGTGGATGGATCGAGATTGCCCTGTAAAGCCACCCGATTGCCCACGCGGGCGCGAGCGTCGCCAAGTTCGATGGTCCAGTCGATGCCCAGGCAGTCGAAGCCGGCATCGGCCATGCTCTCCAGCCACTGGCCGCCGCCCTTGGTGAAGAAGATCACCGGGACCTGCCGGCCATCGGCTTCACGCTGCAGGCCTTCCAGGATCCGCTGGGCGTAAGCGAGCGAGAACTCCTGGTAGGCCGGGGTCGATAGCACGCCGCCCCAGCTGTCGAAGATCATCAGTGCCTGTGCGCCGGCGGCGACCTGCGCATTCAGGTAGCTGGTCACCGATTGTGCGAGGGTATCGAGCAAGCGGTGCAGCAGTTGAGGGCGCTCGTACAGCATGCCCTTGATCAGGCTGAAGTTCTTGCTCGGGCCGCCTTCCACCATATAGGTGGCCAAGGTCCACGGGCTACCGGCGAAGCCGATCAGCGGCACCTGACCATTCAGTTCGCGCCGGATCAGGCGGACGGCGTCCATGACGTAACGTAGTTCGCCCTCGGGGTCGGGGACGGCTAGCGCGTTGATGTCGGCTTCGCTGCGGACTGGCTTGCGGAAACGAGGGCCTTCGCCCGCTTCGAAGTAGAGGCCCAGACCCATGGCGTCGGGAATGGTGAGGATATCGGAGAACAGAATGGCCGCGTCCAGCGGGAAGCGGCGCAGCGGCTGCAGCGTCACTTCACAGGCGAGTTCCGGGTTGCGGCACAGCGACATGAAGTCGCCGGCCTGTTGGCGCACCTGCCGGTATTCCGGTAGGTAGCGGCCGGCTTGGCGCATGACCCAGATAGGGGTGCGGTCAACGGGCTGGCGCCGCAGGGCGCGCAGCAGGCGATCGTTACTAAGCTTGGTCACGGCACCTCCTATGAGCAAAACCGTCGGGCAGTTTAGCATTGCAGCGGGCTTGCGTGCCGTGTCGCGATAGCCAGATGGTGGCCAGCCGCTCTATTCAGGTGAGCCGGAGTGGGTCAAACAGCCGCTGGTGCTCAGCGATGGCGAAGCGATCGGTCATGCCGGCGATGTAATCGGCCACAACCCGGGCCCGGCCGGCGGCCTGCTGTTCGGCTTCGAGAGCGCTTACCTGAGCCTGCTGCGGTGGCGGCAGCAGCAATGGGTCGTTGAAGAAAGCGTCGAACAGTTCAGTGACGATGCGCTTGGATTTGTTCGCCATACGGTAGACCCGGTGGTGGCGATAGAGGTTGCGAAACAGAAAGCCCTTCAGGTGACGCAGCTCGCGCCGTACCGGGTCGCTGAAGCGGATCAGCGGTTTGGCCTGAGCACGGGCGGCTTCGGCATCGGCGGGCGCGGCGGCGGTGATGGCTTGCCGACTGGTTTCGATCAGATCGGTTACCAGGTTGTCGATCAGGTGGCGGGTGACCTGATAGATCAGGCGCCGCTCCGGCAGCCCTGGATTTTCCCGGTCTACTTTGGCGAACAGGGCGGCGACCAGCGGCGCTGACCGCATCTGTTCGACTTCCAGTAATCCGGCGCGTAGCCCGTCGTCAATATCATGGGCGTTATAGGCGATTTCATCGGCCAAGTTGGCGAGTTGCGCCTCCAGGCTCGGCTGGGTGCCGGCCAGAAAACGGGCGCCGATGTCGCCAAGTTCCGCGGCTTTGCTGCGGCTGCAGTGCTTGAGGATGCCCTCCCGGGTTTCGAAGGTGAGGTTGAGGCCGGGGAAATCGGCGTAGCGCTCTTCCAGCTCATCGACGACGCGGACCGACTGCAGATTGTGCTCGAAGCCGCCGTAGGGTTTCATGCACGCGTTCAGTGCATCCTGGCCAGCGTGGCCAAACGGGGTGTGGCCGAGGTCATGAGCCAGGCTGATGGCTTCTACCAGATCCTCGTTCAGGCCGAGCACCCGGGCGATGGTGCGGCCGATTTGGGCGACTTCCAGAGTGTGCGTCAGGCGGGTGCGGAACAGATCCCCCTCATGATTGACGAACACCTGGGTCTTGTATTCCAGCCGGCGGAAGGCCGAGCAATGGATGATGCGGTCGCGGTCGCGCTGAAACTCGCTGCGAAAGCGCGGCGCCGGTTCAGGATACCGCCGGCCGCGGCTGCGTGCCGGGTCGGCGGCATAGGGAGCGCGGCTGATAACGGTCCCCATTAGCCCGGATTTCTCCTGAGTCACAGCCGTCCTCGCTTGGTTCTGGATCGCACGGTGAGTTTCCGCCGTTGGGCATGTGGATCCACTATGGCATGCCGGCGGAAAATCGATCGTACCAGTCTACGGCCCGATCATTCTGCGGACTCAGGGAATATCCCGAACTAGATAGGCTGGTTACGCGCCGGCGAACTGCTCCAGGGTCCGAGTCAGCGCCGCATCGTCGAAGTCGCTGGTGATGACCGCTTCGCCAAGCGTCCGCAGCAGCACCAGCCGCAGACGGCCGCCGAGTGCTTTTTTGTCGACTGCCATCAGCTCGCGAAAGCGCGCCGGGGCGATGGGCGGCGGTTGCAGCGGCAGTTGGGCGGCGCTGAGCAGGCGCTGCACCCGTTCGACTTCGCTGGCGCTGAGCCAGCCGAGCTGGTGCGACAGCTGCGCCGCCATGTGCATGCCGACTGCCACGGCTTCGCCGTGTAGCCAGCTTTGATAGCCGGTGTCGGTTTCGATGGCGTGGCCGAAAGTATGGCCAAGATTGAGCAGTGCACGGTCACCGGATTCTCGCTCATCGCGGCCAACAATGGTTGCCTTGTCGCGACAGGAGCGCTCCACTGCTGCTGCCAGCGCAGCGACGTCGCCGGCGAGCAGTTGCTGCATGTGCGCCTCAAGCCAATCGAGAAATCCGCCATCCATGATCAGGCCGTATTTGATCACTTCGGCCAGCCCGGCGCGGAGTTCCCGCGCCGGCAGCGTGGCTAGCGTGCTCATGTCAGCCAGCACGGCGCGCGGCTGATGAAAGGCGCCGATCATGTTTTTGCCGAGTGGGTGGTTGACGCCGGTCTTGCCGCCGACCGAAGAGTCGACCTGCGCCAGCAGGGTGGTCGGAATCTGAATGAACGGCACGCCGCGCTGGTAGGTGGCGGCGGCAAAACCAGTGATGTCGCCGACCACGCCGCCGCCGAGGGCGATCAGGGTCGTCTGCCGGTCCATGCGCTGCTGCAGCAGCACGTCGTAAATCCGGCCGGCGGTCTCCAGGGTCTTGTAGCGTTCGCCGTCGGGTAGCACCACAGTGGCTACCTCGAAATTGGCCAGAGCTTCCTGGACGCGCGCGAGATACAGCGGCGCAACGGTTTCGTTGCTGACGATCAGCACCTGGTGGCCGGCAATATGCGGGGTGATCAGCTCAGCGCGCAGCAAATCACTGCCGATGTAAATGGGGTAGCTGCGATCGCCGAGGTCGACATTGAGGGTGCGCATGGTTGAACCTTAAGTTTCCGCGTCGCCGAGAGCCTCGAGCTGGCGCACGATCTCGCTGAGGATGGTGCGCGCGTTGCCGCGCTCGGTCGACATGACGATGTGGGCGGTATCCCGGTACAGCGGCTGGCGCTGCTCAAATAGCGCCAGCAGTCGTGCCCGCGGGTCGTCCGTCTGCAGCAGCGGGCGGTTCCTGTCTTTCCGGGTCCGCTCGAACTGCTTGTCGACGGACGCTTCAAGATACACCACCGTGCCGCGTTCGCGCAGATGGGCCCGGTTTTCGGGCAGCAACACGGCACCGCCGCCGGTGGCCAGGACGACTTTGTCCAGCTGAGTCAGTTCATCGATCACGGCCGCTTCCCGCCGTCGGAATCCCGCTTCGCCCTCGACGTCGAAGATCAGCGGAATTGCCGCGCCGGTACGTTCTTCGATTATCCGGTCGCTGTCATAAAAGGGCAGCCCAAGAACCTGCGCCAGCCGCTTGCCGACCGTGGTCTTGCCGGCTCCCATGGGGCCGATGAGGAAGATTCGAGTATTGCGCATCGCTGGCATCGTCAAAAAAAGAAAGGGCCAGCGGCCCTTTCCGTGCAGTCTGCTCAGTTGACGCTGAGCGACTCCTTCAGGATCTTCGGAGTTACGAAGATTAACAGTTCGCTGCGGTTATCGATCTTGGTTTTGCTGCGGAACAGGTAGCCGATCAGCGGCAGATCGCCAAATAGAGGGACGCGAGTGATGCCCTCGGTGGCCGTCTGCTCGTAAATCCCGCCCAGCACCACGGTTTCGCCGTTATCGACTAATACCTGGGTGGTGACTGACTGGGTGTTGATGGTGGGGATGGAACCGCCGCCGCTCAAGTTGACGTTGGGGCCACGACTGTCTTTGTTGACCTGTAGATCCAGCAGCACGCGGTCATCCGGCGTGATCTGTGGGGTTACCGTCAGGCCAAGCACGGCTTTTTTGAAAGAGACGCTGGTGGCACCACTGGAAGAGGCCTCTTGGTAAGGGATCTCCACGCCCTGCTCAATGGTTGCCGCCTTCTGGTTGGCCGTGATTATCCGCGGACTCGAGATGATGTTGCCTTTGCCTTCGCTTTCCATGGCAGACAGCTCGAGCTGCAGCAAGTGGCTGCCGATCCGGCCGACCGCCAAGCTGATGGCGCCGGCAGGGTTGGCTACCGGCAGGTCGACGATCAGGCCGGCTTCGTCACCTCCATCCGGCATGAAGCCGACGTTGCCCGGACCGAAGTCGACGTAGCCGCTGTTGGAGCCGCCGATGGTGGTAAAGTCGCGGCCATTATTGTAGACCTTGGTGCCGGCCGCGCCGAAGCGCACGCCCAGGTCGCGGGAGAAATCGTCGGTGGCAATGACGATCCGTGACTCGATCAGGACCTGCCGCACGGCGATATCGAGCCGCTGGACCAAGCTGCGGATCTGCTCGAGATTATGGGCCGTATCCTGCACGATCAGAGTGTTGGTGCGCGGATCGATCTTGACGTTGCCGCGTTCGGACAGCAGCGACGCCTTATCGTTTTTAAGTAGCGAGGCGAGCTCGGAAGCCTTGGCGTAGCTGACCTGGATGAACTCGGAGTGCAGCGGCGCCAGCTCCTCCGTCTGTTTCTGGTTTTCCAGCTCCAGTCGCTCGCGGGCGGCGATTTCTGCCGCCGGCGCAACCAGCATGACATTCCCTTGCTTGCGCAGGTCCAAGCCCTTGGTCTTGAGAATGATGTCGAGCGCCTGATCCCAGGGAACGTCCTGCAGACGCAAGGTGATGTTGCCGGTGACCGTGTCGCTGACCACGATGTTGAGACCGGTGAAGTCGGCAATCAGCTGCAACACCGCACGGACTTCGATGTCCTGGAAGCTGAGCGACAGCCGCTCGCCGCTATAGCGGCCTTCGGCGCTGCGGCGCGCTTCCTGCTGCTCCGGCGTGACCGGCTTCAGTTCGATGGTGAAGCTGCTGCCGGCTTGGTAGGCGATCTGATCGTAGCCACCGGTCGGCGTCACCACCAGCCGCACGTTTTGGCCGTAGCGACGCAGGTCAATGGTCTTTGCCGGCGTGGCGAAATCGGTGACATCCAGGCGCCGCTCCAACTGGGCAGGCACGCTGGTGTTGACGAAGTCGGCGATAATCTTGCCGCCTTCCTCGCGGATGTTAACTGGTGTGGACGGGCTGGATAGGTTGACGATGATGCGGCCAACACCTTGCTCGGTACGACGGAAGTCGATGTCGGTGATGGCGTATTCGGCAACCCCTGTGCTGCGCTGGCTGGTGGCGTCGGCTACGGGCGCGCTACCAGGCGCGTCGATCAGCAGACGGACCGTATTGCCGCTGGTCTGTAGCTCGTACGGAACCAGTTGTGTCAGCTTGACGACGACCCGGGTGCGACCGTCGGCGCTGAGGGTGGTGATACCCTCGACGGCGCCGACGCCAACGTTCAGCGAGCGTTGCTTGACGTTGTTGTCCGTCGCCGGCAGATCGATAGCGATCCGAGCCGGATCCTTAATGGCAAAAGCATTTGGGTTGTCGATAGGCTCGTCCAGCGTCAGCGTCAACTGAATCTTATTGCCGCCGGTGCCGGAGAAATCGATACCAGTCAGGGCGCGTGCCGCAGCTTGATGAGACGCCCCCAGAGCCGTTAGCAGCGCGCACGCAGCTAGCAGGAGCCTCGGTATTGGCCGCCGGACAATCGACAAGCGGGAGTGGGTGATAATTGTTGTCATTATGTCGGCTCCTGAGAACGTCATTCCTTAGCGGCGAGTGCAGCTTCGCGCTCGATCCAGCCGCCGGCACCATCGGGAATCAGTTCGCGCAGTCTCACTTCGTGTTCGTTGATGGCGGTAATGCGGCCGTGATTCTGGCCCAGATGATTGCCGATTTGCACGCGGTGCAAAGTGCCGCTGGGATCACGGACCAGCGCCCAGAGACTGTTCTGCTGCTGCATGATGCCCATCATCCGCAGGGTATCCAGCGGATAGTCTTCCAACGCTTCCCGCGGCCGCGCGGCGTCGGGGCGCGGACCGCTGGCTCTAGTCGGCTCTATCTGCGGCGTGAAGTCGAGCGGCGCGAACGGGTCGCGCAGTGGGCCATCAGGATAGACGAACGTTTCGAATGGCTTGATCTCGGGAATCGGCTCGATAGGAGCGCTGGGCCGCGCCTTGACGTCGGCGATGTAACGATCGAGATCGCTGGTGTCGCGGACGCAACCGCTGACCAAGCTGGCTGATGTCAGCAGCACCGCAACGAGCAGCAGGGGGTGAGTTTTGCCATGAGTGGAGCGGTCAAGTTTGAACATCATTTGCTCGCTCCGGCAGCTTCCAGGTACCAGTAAGTTTTCGCGGTCAGATTCATGACCAGCCCGTCGGACTTGCCTGCCCGTTCAATCGAGATGTCGTGCAGGGTGACGATGCGCGGCAGATTGGCAACTGCGCTGATGAAGCGAGCGAACTGGTGATAATTGCCACGGACACGGACGCTGACTGGCAGCTCGGCATAGAACTCCCGCTTGATCTCCGGCAACGGCTTGAACAGCTCGAATTCCAGCCCGCTGGCAAGGCCGGTCTGGGAAACATCGAC
>DASULL010000281.1:0-2428 GCA_036278215.1 Gammaproteobacteria bacterium
GGCCGTACATCAGGTCGAGATTGAAGTTGTCGAAACCAGCCCGACGCGCGGCGTCGACAGCGCGCAATGCTTCATCCCGGCCGTGGATGCGGCCCAGGCTCTGCAGCCGGGCATCATCGAAGCTTTGGATGCCGATCGAGAGCCGATTGATGCCAGCGGCGCGAAAACCGGCGAAGCGATCCTGTTCGACGGTGCCGGGGTTGGCTTCCAGCGTGATCTCGGCATCCGGCCGCAGGTTCAGCTGCTCGCGCACGGCGCTCAGCAAGCGGTCGATGGCGGCCGCGCTGAACAGGCTGGGCGTGCCGCCGCCAATGAAGATCGACTCGATGGTGCGCCCGCCGGCCCGTCCCGCCTCCTGCTCAAGGTCGCGCAGCAGGGCATCGACATATTCCTGCTCGGGCAGTGCTGCCCGCAGTGCGTGCGAATTGAAGTCACAATACGGGCACTTGCGCACGCACCAGGGCAAGTGAATGTACAGGCTCAGGGGAGGCAGAGCGGCAAATTTTAGAACTGACTGGTAGAGCACGCCGACATGGACCGTGCTGATCAGGCGATGTTCC
Organism: Gammaproteobacteria bacterium; assembly: GCA_036278215.1. Lineage (GTDB taxonomy): Bacteria > Pseudomonadota > Gammaproteobacteria > Nitrococcales > AK92 > JAAYIK01. The sequence continues at coordinate 561 of DASULL010000281.1, forward strand.
CGCCGAGCGCGGCGAGCAGTTGGCGCAGTGCTTGGCCGCGGTGGCTGAGCTGGTTTTTGGTGGCCAGATCGAGTTCCGCCGCGGTCTGACCGGGCTCCGCTAACCAGAACAGCGGATCGTAGCCGAAGCCGCCCTCGCCGCGCGGCTCGCGCAAAATAAGACCTTCCCAGGCGGCTTGGCAGATGATCGGAGTGGGGTCGTCGGCATGGCGCAGGTAGACCATGACGCACTGGTAGCGCGCGGTCCGCTGCGCGTCCGGCACGTCCGCAAGTTCCCGCAGCAGGCGGGCGTTATTGGCGGCGTCGTCGGCGCTGGGGCCGGCATAGCGCGCCGAGTACACGCCGGGGGCGCCGTTGAGGGCGTCGACTTCGACGCCGGAATCGTCAGCAATGGCCGGCAGGCCGGTCTGGCGGCAGGCGTTGCGTGCTTTCAGCAGTGCGTTCTCGACGAAGGTCAAGCCGGTTTCCTCGGCCTCCACCACCTGGAACTGCGACTGCGGCACCAGCTCGATATCAAGGCCGGCGAGTGCCGCCGCCACTTCGCGGGTCTTACCGGCGTTGTTGCTGGCGAATATGACTTTCATACAATCAATCCTGCAGAGCCTGCCGTTGCACGTCGATCAGTTCGGCGATTCCCTTGCTCGCCAGCGCCGCCATGCTGTTGAGTTCGTCCAGCCGGAAGGCATGGCCCTCGGCGGTACCCTGCAGCTCGATGAAGGCGCCGGCGTCGTTCATCACTACGTTCATGTCGGTCTCGGCCTCGGAGTCTTCCGGATAGTCGAGATCGAGTACGACCTCGCCACGGTAAATGCCGACCGAAACCGCTGCAATATGGCCGTGCAATACCGGCCGAGTAACCAGACGCTGGGCCTTCAGGTGGCGGACGGCATCGGATAGCGCAACGAAGGCACCGGTAATGGCGGCGGTGCGGGTGCCGCCATCGGCCTGGATCACGTCGCAATCGACCAGGATGCGGCGCTCGCCCAACGCCTCTAAATCGACCGCAGCGCGCAGGGAGCGGCCGATCAGGCGCTGGATTTCCATGGTGCGGCCCTGTTGCTGACCGCGCACCGCCTCACGATCGTTACGAGTGTGGGTAGAACGAGGCAGCATGCCGTATTCGGCCGTTACCCAACCGCGGCCGCTGCCGCGCAGCCATGGCGGAATGCGCTCTTCAACGCTGGCGGTGCAGAGCACGTGAGTGTCGCCGAATTTGATCAGGGCCGATCCCTCGGCGTGCTTGCTTACATGGCGGACGATGCTGACGGAGCGCAACTCGTCGAATCGGCGACCGCTAGGGCGCATCGGGCTGTCCTCGCTGGCGATTGGGGACGGAAGCCTAGCATAACCGCGGCGCCGGCGGTTTTGCTTGTGCCGGGATAAGGTTGATCTGGCGAGAATGGGCCAGCACTTTCCAGGCAGAATGCGTAAAATGGCCTGTTTCCAACAGCTCCAGCATTTGAGGGATCCCATGATACGCAGCATGACCGCCTATGACCGCAAGGAGAGGCTGGGCCAGTGGGGGCGGTTGAGCTGGGAGCTGCGCTCCGTCAATCACCGCTATCTGGATATCTATCCACGTCTGCCGGATGAGTTGCGGCAGCTGGAACCGCTGGTGCGGGAGCGGGTCGCGGCGGCGGTGGCGCGTGGCAAGGTAGAGTGCACGCTGCGCTTCCAGCCGGCAGCCGGAGTGGCGACCGAACTCGATATCAACTGGCAGTTCGCCGAGCGGCTGCTATCGGGCGTCGCGGCGATTGCCGAGAAGATGAACAGCCCTGCCCCGGTCAGCCCGCTGGAACTGTTGAAGATGCCAGGCGTCATTCAACAGGCCGAGCTGGATCTGGAGCCGATCGCCGCGGCGGCACTCGA
>DASULL010000282.1:0-3622 GCA_036278215.1 Gammaproteobacteria bacterium
GCAGCAGCGGGTTGTAGGGCGACGTGTTACCGCTAGCTTAGCTGTGCCTGGGTGATCTGCGTGTTGCCTGTCGCGTTCTACGCAGCAGGCTATCCAGGCTGGCTGCTTCCGTCGGACGCTCCATCGGCAAGCTGGCCGAACCTCAGCTCGAACTCCTGCACCAAGCCGCTCCAACGATGGTAAACCGGCCCATCCGCCCGGTGAAACCGCCCGCTGCTCTGACTGAGAACGAGATCAAACCGAAGCCGAGCAGGAGCAGCGGCCGCGGAATTCGCCACCGGCACTCAGCTGTCGCTCGCCTGCGGTACCGCATTCCGATCAGCGCTGAGGTTGCAGCGCACTTTGTGCAACAACCGGATCAGCTCCTCGCGTTCCGTGTCGGACAGCCCGGCCAAGGCCGCCGCCCGGGCCTGCTCCGCTAGGCTTCGCAGCGCCTCCAGGGCCGGTCCTGCGGCAGCGGTCAGGTAAAGTTGGTAGGCACGCCGATCGTGGGGGTCGGCACGCCGCTCCACCAGCCCCTCCAGCTCCAGCCGGTCCAGATGGCGGGTCAGGGTAATCGGCGATATATCCAGGATCTCAGCAAGCCCTGCCTGGCGTATGCCTTCATTGCGCGACAAATGCGCCAGCACCGACCATTTCGCCCGGCTCAGCCCGACCGTCCGGGTCCGACGGTCAAAGTCGCGGCGCAACAGCCGAGCGGTGTCGTATAGCAGGAAGCCGAAAGGGGGCTTGTTCATGCTACTCGCCCTTGTTAGAACCTCAGCACTGTAAGCCTGCTGACCGGAAGGGGCAACCAAGTCCTAGCCACCGCCTTGCGCTGCGGGGCTTGCAGAGATAGCCGGGCGCTGTTACGTTGCTTCGCATGAACGTCCTGCACAGCTATTACAGCTATTATCGATTTAGTTGGCCCCGAGCATCCAGCGGGATCCGGGTGCGCAGGACGTCCAGCCTCTAAAAAACCTTGCTGGTCTCCGTAAGCCGACGCCCCCGGATTCAAGCCTCGGGGCGCTTTTCGTTTCGGCTGATGTTCAACGGATACCAGGAGAGACCATGCCCGTCTCAGCGTCTATCGACGGCCCCAGCCGACGTGCCCTCGCGTTGCCCGACCTTACCGATCCGCGTGCCGGCCCACATGCGCTGCAGCAACTTGTAACCGACGCCCACGCCGCTTTGGCGCAACGCTGGGGCTGCCGCCGCCAGCTGCAGCGTGGCACGATCATCGTTGCCGCCAGCGATTCTGCCAGTATCGAGCGCCAACTGACCCCTGAATTAGCCTTGCGCCCTCGGATGCGGTCACTGCTGCCTGAGCTGCTCTCGACGCAGGCACTGGACCTGCCGGAAGATCAGCTGCTGGTCTGCCCCGGCATGGTCTATCGGCACAGTCCGATTTCCCCGCTGCACAGCAGCGAGCCACATCAGCTCGATCTATGGCGGCTGCGACGCGGCCGGCTCGGCACGATCGAGTTGGCCGAAATGTTGCGTACCGTCCTCGGCACTCTGCTGCCCGGCCACCACTACCGCCTGCTGCCGGCAGCACGGCCACATCTGTCGCACAGCATGCGCATCGACCTGCATACCAGCCATGGCTGGCTCGCCATTGGCCGCGCCGGCTTGCTGGCACCGCCTCTGCTGGCGGCGGCCGGCCTCGACCCGGCAGAGCTGTCGGCGATCGGCATAACGCTGGGGCTGGATCGGGTCCTGATGCAGCGCAAGGGCATCCATCATATCCAGCTGCTGCGCAGCCGGCTCCCTGCCATTGCCGCGCAGATGCTCGATCTCGAGCCGTTCCAGCTGCCCGTCGACGCGCCGGTGCAGATCCGCGACATCGCCCTGCCGCCGGCAACCCGCAGCAGCGCGGAGCAGCTCGCCGACCACATTCGCACCCTGCTGCCTGAGCAACTCGATATGATTGAGGCGGTTGAACTTCCGGCTGGCAACAGACTGCGGCTGAGCCTGCGCCATCCCTGTCGCCAGTTGAGCGAGCGCGATGCCGATGCCATCGCAGCAACAGTCGCCGACTTGCTGGCGCAGCCGGCAGCGGAGCGCCGTGCCGCTTATGCTTGAGGACAGACGCGCGGCGCGCCATGTGTGATGAAGCAACGGACGTAGGGAGGATGTGATGGCCGAGCAACAACTTGCCACGTTGGGCGGCGGCTGCTTCTGGTGCATTGAGCCGATTTTCGACGAGCTAGTCGGGGTGGAAGACGTCGTTTCCGGCTACTCCGGCGGCACCCTTCCCAACCCGAGCTATGAGCAGGTCTGCAGTGGTGCCACCGGCCATGCCGAAGTGGTGCAGATCCGCTTCGATCCGGCCCGGATCACCTTCCGCGAACTGCTGCAGGTGTTCTTCAGCGCCCATGACCCCACCCAGCTGAACCGTCAGGGCAACGACGTCGGCACCCAGTATCGGTCGGTGATTTTCTATCACTCGCCCGAGCAGCAACGGACGGCGGAAGCGCTCATTGAGGAGCTGAATGCGACTGGCCTCTGGCCGCGGCCGATCGTGACCGAGCTCAGTCCGTTCCACTCATTCTATCCAGCAGAGGGCTATCACCAGGAATACTTCCAGAACAATCCTGGACAGCCCTACTGCCAGATCGTGATCGAGCCCAAGGTCGCCAAGTTCCGTAAGCAGTTTGCGGCTCGGCTGAAGCAAGCCTAGGAAACTGAAGCCCCTTCTGCACGGGTACGGGTAACTCCGCCGCCAGCGGCGATGCTCCCCTTGCCAAGGCTTGCGCCTTGGGCCGCTTCCTCTGCCGGCTGCGGCCTATAACCGACCATCCACCGCATTGGCTGGAAAGACGTACTTACAGTCGAACAACACGCCGCTCGGCCTTAACAAGCGGCGGATACGTTCGACCCCCATTTCCTGGAACTGACGGTGGCCGACAGCAACCACGACGGCATCGTATTGCTGCCCGTTGATCTCTGCCAGCGGCTCGATATCGTATTCCAGCCTGGCTTCCTTGGCGTCAATCCAGGGATCGAAGACATCGACCTCGGCCTGATAGGTCTTGAGTTCGTTGATGAGATCAACCACTCGGGTGTTGCGAATATCGGGGCAGTTCTCCTTGAAAGTCAGCCCCATCACCAGAACCTTGGCACCAACCACATGCAGCTTGCGCTGGGTCATCAGCTTGGCGACCCGGCCAGCGACATAGCCTCCCATCCGGTCGTTGATACGCCGGCCGGCCAGAATCATCTCCGGGTGATAGCCCACCTGCTGCGCCTTGTGGGTCAGGTAGTAGGGATCGACGCCGATACAATGCCCGCCGACCAGGCCGGGGCGGAAATCAAGGAAATTCCACTTGGTGCCGGCTGCCTGCAGCACTTCGTCGGTAGGAATGCCCATGCGGTTGAACAGCAGCGCTAACTCGTTTACCAGGGCAATGTTGACGTCGCGCTGGGTGTTTTCGATCACCTTGGCCGCTTCCGCCACCCGGATACTGGAAGCTTTATGGGTGCCGGCCTCGATGATGCGGCTGTAGAGGGCGTCGACGAAATCGGCCGCCTCGGGCGTAGAACCGGACGTCACCTTAACGATGTTGGTAAGGCGATGTTCCTTGTCTCCGGGGTTGATGCGCTCCGGGCTGTAGCCGACAAAGAACTCCTTGTTGAGGCT
>DASULL010000283.1:0-4641 GCA_036278215.1 Gammaproteobacteria bacterium
TATAGGTGCTTATTCTTTTCACCCTGGGCGCTGGCCTTCGCTGGCGGTGCTGTTTTTGCTGCCGGTGCTGCTCTCACTCGGCTTCTGGCAGCTCGATCGGGCCGAGCAGAAGCGGGCCTGGCTAACCAATCTGGAGTCGGCTTTACAGCGAGAAACGATCGATCTGAACGCGGCGCAGCCGGCTTACGAAGCGCTGGCCCACCGAAGGGTGGTGGCGCATGGCCGTTACGATCCGGCTCACCAGCTGCTGCTGGACAATCAGGTGCGCGATAAGCAGCCAGGCTATCTGGTGCTTACCCCCCTGCGACTGGCCGGCAGCGATGTGGCGGTACTGGTCGACCGGGGCTGGGTTCCACTGCCGCCCGACCGCAGCCAGCTGCCCGAGATCGCCGTTACAGCTGAGCCGCTGGTAGTACATGGCGTGATCGATCGCGGGCCCAGCGCCGGCCTGAAGCTGGGAACGGCCACGGCCGAAAGCGGCTGGCCGCTGCGGCTGCAGTATCTGGATTTCACGCTGCTGGATCAGCGTCTGCCGTACCGGGTGCTGCCTTACCTGGTCAGGCTCGCTCCTGACCAGCCGCAAGGCTACCGCCGTGACTGGCAGCCGATGACCGAGATGGGGCCGGCCATGCACATCGGCTATGCAGTGCAATGGTTCGGCCTGGCGCTGGCATTGGTGGTGATCTATCTAGTGGTCAATACCAGCCGAAATGGAGAAAGCAAACGTGACTGACCCGCGTGCCGGCATGTGGCGCAACCGCTTCAAGCTGATCCTGCTTTTCCTGTTGTTTTTTGCCCCCGCGGTCCTGGCCTGGCTGCTGGTGCTGGGAGGGTGGCGGCCGGCTGGGGCCAGCCACCACGGCATGCTGATCCAACCGCCTGTTCCGGTTGCCGAGCTGCCGCTGACTAGCGGTACCCAGGCACCGGTGGATGTTCGTACCTTCGATGGTCGCTGGAGCATGCTGTTGATCACCGCTGGTCCCTGCGAGGCTAGCTGCGAGTACGCGCTGGACCGCCTGATGCGGGTCCACATTGCCCTCAACAAGGATGCCGACCGGGTCCGCTTGCTGCTGGTATTGCCGCAAGCCGTGCCAACGCCGCCCGGGCTGCCGGACAACCTGGCGGTCCTGCAGCTGCCGCCGGCCATGGCCGCTGAGCTTGCGGGGGGCGCAGCCAGCGCCGAAATCCAGCCAGCAGTCCATCTGGTCGATCCTTATGGCTTTCGCATGATGCAGTACCCGTCGCCGCTGGATGCACAGGGGCTGCTGAAGGACTTGCGCCGCCTGCTGCGGCTTTCCAACGAAGAGATCGAGCGGCTGCGCCGCGCCGAGGCAAGCCATGGTTGACCGGTGGTTTCTCCGCATCGCGCTGCTCGCCACCCTGCTCGGGCTGGGGGTGGTCGTGCTGGGGGCTTATGTGCGTCTGAGCGACGCCGGTTTGGGGTGTCCGGACTGGCCGGTCTGCTACGGCCAGCTCACTTGGCCGACGGCGGAAAGCGAAATTGTTGTCGCCAACGAGGCCTTCCCACAGCGGCCGGTGGAAACCCACAAGGCGTGGAAGGAGCAGGTGCACCGTTTTGTCGCCGCTGCTCTTGGCCTCTTGGTGCTCAGCCTGGCGCTGCTCGCTAACTGGCGCCGTCGGCTGCGGCGCAGTCTGCTGATCGGTGCTTCGCTCGCCGCCGCCGCCGGTATTTTCGCCTATGTCGCCGGTTTGATTCCCCTCGCGGCGCTGCTTTCCGTGGTCGCTATTGGTTTGCCGCTGGCGGCGGCTATGCTGTGGCGCGACGACTGGCGGGGACGCACCAGCGCCGGGTTGCTGGGGCTGATCATTTTCCAGGCCCTGCTGGGCAAGTGGACCGTGACCCTGCTGGTCAAGCCGATCATCGTTACCGCGCACTTGCTGGGTGGTATGGCGACTGTGGCGCTGCTGTGGTGGCTGGTGTTGCGCCAGAGCCGTTGGCTGGCGCGGCCCGCTCCGGCGGGCCGATCGCTGGAGCAGGCGCTGGCCCTGATGGTGCTGATCGTGCTGGTCGTTCAGATCGCCCTGGGTGGCTGGACTAGCACTAACTACGCCGCTCTGGCCTGCACCGACTTCCCAACCTGTCACGGCGTCTGGTGGCCGCCGGCGGATTTTCGCGAGGGTTTCGTGCTCTGGCGCGGCTTGGGCATCGACTACGAATTCGGTGTGCTGGACAACCCGGCGCGGGTAGCCATCCAACTGGTTCACCGGATCGGAGCGCTGATCACCCTGACCTTGGTCCTGGCGCTGGTCGCGGCTATTGCGAGAGCCGGCCGCAATCCGGCGGCTCGCCGGCTGGCGCTGGTCGCCGGCGGACTGGTGATCATCCAGTTCGCGCTTGGTATCGCCAATGTGCTGCTCAGCCTGCCGTTGCCGGTGGCGGTTGCCCATAACGGCGTCGCCGCCCTGCTGCTGCTGGCGCTGCTGAGCCTTAACCATACCTTGCGTCGGCGCCCCCTGGGCGCCACGCTTCGAGTCAGGCAGGCGGAGATCCGCGGCACGCCGTTGCGGACCGCGGCGGGAGAGTATACAGATGCATGAGGCATTCACCAGGCCGCGGTTGGCCGAGCGCTCCACACCCCACTTCATAGCTCACTGGCGCGACTATCTCGAGCTGTGCAAGCCAAATGTGGTCGCCCTGATGATCTTCACTGCCGTGGTTGGCATGCTGCTGGCCACGCCCGGCGATATCCCCTGGTGGGCGCTGACGGTCGGCAGCCTCGGTATCGCGCTGAGCGCCGGTTCGGCGGCGGCAGTCAACCACTTGGTGGATCGCCGCATCGATGCCGACATGGCCCGTACCCGCGCCCGGCCGTTACCGACCGGCCATCTGCGCACTTCCCAGGCCGTCGTCTTTGCTGCCGTGCTGGGTGCGTCCGGCATGGCGGTGCTGTATTTCCTCGTCAACCCGGTGACCGCCGCGCTGACTTTTCTGTCGCTGATCGGCTATGCCTTCATCTACACCATGTATCTGAAGCGAGCGACGCCGCAGAACATCGTCATCGGCGGCGCCGCCGGGGCCGCACCGCCGGTGCTGGGCTGGACTGCAGTCACCGGTCAAGTCGAGCCGCACGCGCTGCTGCTCTTTCTGATTATCTTCGTCTGGACGCCGCCGCATTTCTGGGCGTTGGCGCTGCATCGGCGCGAGGAGTACGCCCGGGTGGACATCCCCATGCTGCCAGTGACCCATGGCGATCGCTTCACCCGGCTGCAGATCCTGCTGTACACCATCCTGCTGGCCGCGGTCAGCCTGCTGCCGTTCTCCACCGGCATGAATGGCTGGCTTTACCTGATCGGTGCACTGATCCTGAACGGTTGCTACCTCTATTACGCAATCGCACTTATCTACTCGCCTAGTCCGGCCTTACCGATGCGGGCGTTCCGCTTCTCGATCACCTATCTGATGGGCATCTTCGCCCTGTTGCTGGTGGATCGCTACATACCGGTAATGCAGATGATGCTTGGCTGAGGATTCGCCCAAAGACAGCAAGCGGCCAAAGTAGGGCTTCCGTGTCTTGACGAGCGGTCCCAGCTTCCCTCGGGAAGCAGTGAGTCGTGCCTCAACGCCCTCGCTGAAGCAGGAGGAACCTCATGCGCCTTTTCAGTAACAGCTTGCAGGACCGGCAACCGATACCCGCATGCTACGCCTTTGCCATTCAGGACCCCGAGCAGCATGTGCGTCTGAGCCAGAACCTGAGCCCACACCTGGCCTGGGACGGCTTACCACAGGGAACCAAGTCCCTAGTGCTGATCTGTCACGATCCGGACGTGCCGAGCAGGCCCGACGATGTCAACCAGGAAGGGCGGGAAGTGCCGGCCGATCTGCCGCGGGTCGATTTCTATCACTGGGTACTGGTGGATATCGCCTCGACCATGAGCGAGCTGCGCGAGGCCGAGTTCTCGCAAGGCATCGTCCCGCGCGGCAAGAAGGGGCCGCATGCGCCGCAGCACACCCGCCAGGGTTTGAACGACTATACCAACTGGTTCAAGGGCGATCCGGAGATGGAAGGCCACTACTACGGCTACGATGGTCCTTGTCCGCCGTGGAACGATGCGATCCCACATCGTTATATCTTCACGCTGTATGCCTTGGATGTGGAGCGCTGCCCGGTGGAAGACACTTTCACCGGTGCCGATGTGCTGCGGGCGATTGCAGGCCACGTGCTGGGGCAAGCCAGCCTGCAGGCCAGTTACAGTCTCAATCCACGCGTCGCAGCATAGGTCCCCTCCAGCTTGCGGGTCCCCGCAAGCTGGAGGAAGCGACTGATCTCAGAGCTCGACCTGCGGCAGCCGATGCAGAGCTGCCGCGATCGCTTCTGTCGGATAGGAGTAGTCTTCCAGCTGCCCGCTGAGATATTGGTCGTAGGCACTCATATCGAAGTGGCCGTGGCCGGACAGGGTGAACAAAATCGTCTTGGCCTCGCCCGACTCCTTGCAGCGCAGCGCCTCATCGATGGCGGCTCGGATTGCGTGGCTGGATTCCGGAGCCGGAATGATGCCCTGAGTCCTGGCAAATAAGACGCCGGCCTCGAAGGTCGCCACCTGCGGCACCGCCACTGCTTCCAGCACTCCTTCGTGGTACAGCTGTGATACCAGGGCGGAATCGCCATGGTAGCGCAGGCC
>DASULL010000284.1:0-4032 GCA_036278215.1 Gammaproteobacteria bacterium
GAAGCAGTCGGCCCAGCGCCGGCGCCGGGGCCGTAGTACAGGGTCGAGCCAACCGGATCGCCGTTGACCATGATTGCGTTCATCACACCATCGACATTGGCGAGCAGACGCCGCACCGGCACCAGTGCCGGATGCACTCGCAGGCTGATGCCTTTACCGGCGCCACGGTGGCGGCCGATGCCGAGCAGCTTGATGCGGTAACCCAGCTCCTGGGCGTAGGCGATGTCCTCACTGCTGATCTGGCTGATGCCCTCGACATACACTTTGTCGAACTGCAGCGGGATGCCGAAAGCAATCGAAGCCAGGATGGTGAGCTTATGAGCAGCGTCCACGCCCTCGATGTCGAAGGTCGGATCGGCCTCGGCATAGCCCAGTCGCTGCGCCTCCGCCAATACATCGGCGAAATCGCGCTGCTGGTAGAACATTTCCGAGAGAATGAAATTGGACGTGCCGTTGATGATGCCGGCTAGCCACTCGATACGGTTGCCGCTCAACCCTTCGCGGATCGCCTTAATGATCGGGATGCCACCGGCGACGGCCGCCTCGAAGGCCACGGTCACGCCCTTGTGGCGGGCGTGCTCGAAGATCTCATTGCCGTGGGTGGCGATCAGGGCCTTGTTGGCGGTAACCACATGTTTGCCATTGTCGATGGCGCGCAGCACCAGATCACGCGCCAACTGCTCGCCGCCAATCAGCTCAACGACAACCTCAACCTCGGGGTTATCGACCACCTCGAACGGATCGGCGGTCACACGGATATGCTCGGTATTACACTGCCGCGGCCGCTCTGGATGCCGTGTGGCGGCGTGTACGATCTCGATCTCCCGCCCGGCACGGCGCGCGATTTCGTCGCGATTACGCGCCAGCAGATTAACCGTGCCCGCACCCACAGTACCCAAACCCAGCAGTCCGACTTTGACCGAGCTCAAATGAATTCTCCGCGTTATGCTGTACTGACTGCCGCTGCGACTAACTCCTGGGAGTCCAATCCAGTAGACTCCCTCGCCGCGACGGGCGTCCGGTCCCGCAGTACACAAGGAAGGGCGACGCCGTGTGCGGAATGCACACAAGAAGCCGATGATACAAGCAGCGCAAGGTACTGAGCGTAGCGAGCGGTGTCAATTGCAGGCCACGCCGGAGGGCGGGAGAAAACGTCATGAAACTGAATCAGGAGATCGGCAGCGGATACCGTATCCGCAGCTACGAACCCGGCCGAGTTCGCATCAATGACGATGTCTTCGAGCACAGCGTCATTGTCGCTCCAGATCGGCTTATTCCCGACTGGCCCCCACAATCGCTGGCGGAGCTGGAGGAGCAGCACTTACAGGCCATTCTCGAGCTCGATCCGGAAGTGGTCATTCTCGGCACTGGCGCTGTACAACACTTCCCGGCCCGCGCCATCCTACAGCGCATACTTCAGGCTGGCGTCGGCATAGAAGTCATGGAGTCAGGCGCCGCTTGCCGCACTTACAATGTCTTGATGGCGGAAGACCGGCGGGTAGCCGCGGCGCTGTTTCTTTAGGACAGGCAAAGCGGCCACGGAAGGACGCAAGGAAGTATTTAATTCCATGCGTCCTTACCGATATCTTCCCCTAGGGCTTTATGGCGAATCCGACTTGCCCGCTCCGCCTTCGGCCTCAGCCGAACAAAGTGTCCTGCGAGTAGCCGGAACGCTCCATCACTTCGCGCAGTTTCTTCAGCGCGTCGATCTGGATCTGGCGCACGCGCTCGCGGGTCACCCCGATTTCGCTGCCGACCTCCTCCAGGGTGGCCCGCTCATAGCCGCCCAGGCCGAAACGCCGTTCCAGAACTGCCCGCTGCTTATCCGACAAATGGCTTAGCCACATATCCAGCCGGTCGAGGATATCCTCTTCCTGCAATTGCGCCAGCGGTTCCAGGTTATTGTCGTCCGGGATGGAATCCAGCAACACCCGATCGGCATCCTGCCCGAGTGGAACATCGACCGATGTCGTACCCTCATTCAGGCCCAGCATGCGGCGGATTTCCTCAACCGGCTTTCCCAGAACATAAGCAATTTCTTCTGCTGAAGGCTCGTAATCGAGAGTCTGGGTAAGCTGGCGGGCGGCACGCAGGCATTGGTTAATTTCCTTGATTACATGGATCGGCAAGCGGATGGTGCGCGTCTGATTCATCAGCGCGCGCTCGATGGTTTGCCGGATCCACCAAGTTGCATAGGTGGAAAATCGGAATCCGCGTTCTGGATCGAATTTCTCCACAGCGCGAATCAAGCCGAGATTGCCTTCCTCGATCAGATCGAGAAACGCCAGACCGCGGTTCATGTAACGTCGGGCGATCTTCACAACCAGCCGTAGGTTGCTCTCGATCATCCGCGCCCGTGCAGCTTTGTCGCCACGCTGGGCCCGGCGGGCGTAATAGACCTCTTCTTCCGCCGTCAGCAGCGGCGAAGCGCCGATTTCGTTGAGGTAAAGCTGGGTGGCGTCGAGGGAGGCTTCAGCCCGAATGCTGGAAGCCGGAAGGGCATCGTCGGCAACAGCCACCTCTTCCTCAATTTCTGGCTCGTCGTCCTCGGCCAGAAAAATCCCTTCATCCTGCAGCTCCAATTCCTGGATAGCCGCGCAGCCCGAAGCGTCCAACTGGATGGCCATAAGTCCTCTCCTCCCCGTGCGCCCGCTTATGTTTATATCCCCTACCAACAGCGCTATGAATTACGGCTGCGGGCGGTGGTGCGATGCTGCTTTAATAATTATTGGTCTACTATAAGCACGGATCAGATCGGCATGCAATGCAGTCCGTTTTTCTTATTTGACGGGCAGATACGGGATAGGATCGACCGGCTTACCATCGCGCCGCAATTCGAAGTGCAAAGCCGCTTCTCGGCCCGGACCCACGCCCATGGTGGCGATCTGCTGACCGGCCTGGACCGAATCCCCTTCCCGTACCAGGATCTCGCGGTTATAGCCGTAAGCGGTCAGGTAGCGGCCATTGTGCTTAATGATGACGAGATTGCCGTAGCCGCGCAGGCCACTGCCGGCATACACCACCTGCCCGGCGGCAGCGGCAGTGATTGGTTGGCCGAATGAACCCTGGAGCTCGATGCCCTGCTTGCCCTGAGCATCTGTTGCAAACTGGCGCACCAGTCGTCCGTCGGCCGGCCAGCGCCAAGCTACGGGAGAAGTCACCGGATCGCTGCGCGCTGCGACCGGCGCCGGTTTCGGCGGCGACTGCGGCCTGGGGGAGGCAGCGGGCCGGCTCGGCGGCCGCGAGCTGGCGCGGGCCGAAGATGTGGCTGCCGCCGTCAACCGCAAGCGCTGCCCGGGGTGGATGGTGTACGGAGGGTCGATTCGATTCCAGCGCGCCACCGTCCGGTAATCGAGCCCATGGCGCCAGGAGATCGAGTACAGCGTATCGCCTTTCTGAACCACGTAGTGATCTGCAACCGGCTGGCGATGCTCGCCGGGCGTATATACCGGCGCCATATTCGGCGCACAGCCGACCAGCAGCGCCAGCTGAGCAACCAGCAGCGCCCGCCACCACATCAATACATTCCTGCGACGGCAATTCCTGCCGCCAGCAGCACCACTGTCGCCCAGCCGATTCGCTCGATATAAGTGCGCAACCACGGCTGCAAACGCGGCCCGCCCCAGGCCAGCAGTCCGGCCACAAGGAAAAAGCGCCCACCGCGACCGACCAGCGATGCCAGGATGAATACCAACGGATTCAGTGCCGCAGCACCGGCAGTAACGGTAAAGAGCTTATAAGGAATCGGCGAGAAGCCGCCCAAAACCAGAATGATCCAGAAGCCCCAGCGCTCAAACCAGCTTTGAGCCAGATGGTAGTGCTCTATGTAGTTCAGCCGCTCCAATAGCGGGAGAACGAACTCCAGCGCAAAGTGACCTAGCAGATAACCAAACAACCCGCCAACCACAGACGCAACGGTAGTTAACGCGGCAAGAAACCAAGCACGCCGAGGCCGCGCCAGCACCATGGGCGCTAGCATCACGTCCGGAGGGATAGGGAAAAACGATGACTCGGCAAAGCTAAGAGTGGCCA
>DASULL010000285.1:0-2285 GCA_036278215.1 Gammaproteobacteria bacterium
TCGACCACGGCGCCGGGGAAATGATGCAGCACGGCCTGCATCATCGTGAATTTGTAAAGATCCGTGTCGAGCAGGCTTACTAGCATCGTCGATCTCGTTGCAGCTTCATGCGTTACTGATGGCGGCGGCCGATTCCACCACGATCACCCCGGCGGCCCGCATCGCTTCGATCGCCTGCGCGGTGGTGTCCGGCGCTACGCCACGGGAGGCCGCCAGATTCAGCACCACCTGCAGGCCCGCGGCCCGCAACTGCAGCGCTGTGTTCTTGACGCAGTAGTCGGTGGCCAGGCCGCCAACCAATACCGTCTCGATGCCGCGCGCCTTGAGGAACTCGATGACGCCGGTGCTCATGCGGTTCGCCAGATCGTGGTAGCAGGCGCCGTAAGGATGCATGTGCGGCTCGACCCCCTTCCAGACAAAGAAGTCGTAGCTCGTCACCTCCGGCAGGCCATCGATCAGCTCGAATCCCTTGGTGCCGGGCACCGCATGCACCGGCCAGCGGACATCGGCATCCGGATAGCCTGCGAGAGCCGTCAACGGCGGGTTGTTGGCATCCGCTACCCACACCGCCTTTGGGCTGTGGGCATCCTTCGAACCCAGCCGCACCGCCGCAAGCCTCGCCTGCGCGTTCAGCTCCGCCACGATCTCGGTGCCGCCGGCAACCGGCAGTTCGTCCGGACAGACGGGGGTGAAGGTATTCTGGGCGTCGACGTCAAAGCTCGCGGTGCGAGCGCGGTCGACCGTGACTGTTGTGCTCATGAGTCGCTCCCTGTTTGGCAGAAACGGCTTTCTACTACATTAGAAGATAGCGACACTTTATCGCGGGGAGCCGTTCCCTGCAGCCTGCCTCTCCCAGGAGGTCTGCTCCGCATCGTTCTACTGGGCGGAAACGCCCGCCTCGGAGGGGCTTCTTGGGCCGATGGGGAAATGACCCTGCGATCGTTGATTAATAGCAGGAAAAAAGCGGAGCGAATGAAAAAGGGCCCAGATCGATTGATCTGGGCCCTTTTCTATTTGGCTCCCCGGGACGGGCTCGAACCGCCGACCCAGTGATTAACAGTCACTTGCTCTACCGACTGAGCTACCGGGGAATTGTCTCGCAATGCGATGAGGCGGCTATTCTACCTTTCTTGCGCCCCGCGTCAAGCCGGTCGAGCCGCAACCCGACCGGCTTGAGCCGGCCTTATTTGGCAAACGCCTGCTCCAGCCGATCCATGGCCTTTTCCAGGTTGGCCATGCTAGTGGCGTAGGAGATGCGGATGTAGCCTTCGAGGCCGAAAGCCGAACCCGGGACCACGGCAACGCCTTCCTTGATCAGGTAGTCGGTCAGCGCCAGGTCGTTTTCCAAGCCAAGATTCCGGAGCGCCTGCTCGACGTTGGGGAAGGCGTAGAAAGTGCCCTGGGCCGGCAGGCAGCTGATGCCCTTCATGCCGTTGAGCCGGCTGACCACGTAGTCGTGCCGCTCCTTGAACGCCTTCAGCATGGGTGCGATCACGCTCTGGTCGCCGTTCAGCGCCGCCGTGGCTGCTATCTGGGCAACGGTAGTGGCGTTGGACGTGCTCTGGCCCTGGATTTTGCTCATCGCGGCGATGATCGACTGCGGGCCGGCGGCGTAGCCGATGCGCCAGCCAGTCATGGCGTAGGCCTTGGAGACGCCGTTGACGACGACGGTGCGGTCCTTCAGTTCCGGGCAGGCGTTGACGATGTTAACGAACGGCTCGGGAGTCCAGAGGATGTGCTCGTAGATGTCGTCGGTAATGATCAGGATCTGCGGGTGCCGCGTCAGCACCTCGCCCAGCGCCTGCAGCTCCTCGCGGGTGTAGGCGACCCCGGTGGGGTTGGAGGGGCTGTTGAGGACGAACCGCTTGCTCTTCGGCGTGATCGCCGCTTCGAGCTGTGCCGGAGTGATCTTGAAGCCCTGTTCCTGGCCAGCGGCGATGATCACCGGCGCGGCGTCGCACAGCAATGCCATGTCGGTGTAGGACACCCAGTACGGAGCCGGGACGATGACTTCGTCGCCGCTGTCGAGTACAGCAGCCATGATGTTGTACAGCGAGTGCTTGGCGCCGACAGAGACCAGGATCTGCTTGAGATCGTAGTCCAGGTTGTTCTCGCGCTGGAACTTGGCCTGGATCGCTTTCTTCAGCTCCGGCATGCCATCGACCGCGGTGTACTTGGTCTGGCCTTCCTGGATGGCGGAGATGGCGGCCGCCTTGATGTGTTCGGGCGTATCGAAGTCAGGTTCACCGGCACCCAGTCCAACGATGTCGTGGCCTGCGGCTTTC
>DASULL010000286.1:0-8311 GCA_036278215.1 Gammaproteobacteria bacterium
AACGGTACTCAACCCAGGACAGCTGGGTCGACACCGGTCAAGGACGTCTGCTGGCTCGCTGCTGGCAGCCGCTGCATCACAGTACCGATCTCCGCAGGCAATCACCTATCGTGCTGTTTCACGATTCCCTCGGCTGTATCGAGTTGTGGCGTACTTTTCCTGCGGTATTGGCTGAGCGTACCGGGCGGCAGGTGATTGCCTATGATCGCCTTGGTTTTGGGCAGTCCGATCGCCGAATAGACAAACTAAGTATCGGCTTCATCCGGGAAGAGGCCGAGAGGTTCTTCCCTGTGCTGCGCGAGCAGCTAGGCTTCGACCGCTTCATCGCCTTTGGCCATAGCGTTGGCGGTGGTATGGCGGCCCACTGCGCGGCAGAGTACACCACAGCGTGCGAAGCCCTGATCACCGTATCGGCACAGGCCTTTGTCGAAGATAGAACGCGTGCCAGCATCCTCGAAGCGAAAGAGTTGTTTCAGCAACAGGAGCCGTTCGAGCGGCTCCAGCGGTATCACGGCGAGAAGAGCGGCTGGGTACTGAGCGCTTGGACCGATACTTGGCTGTCGCCCGAGTTCTCGGACTGGTCGCTTAAAGAGCTCCTGCCGCAGATCAAGTGTCCGACCCTGGCAATCCATGGCAGTGAGGATGAATACGGCTCGACGGTGCATCCTGAGATGATCGCGCGCCTGGTAAACGGCCCGTCGCAACTGGAGATCATGCCGGGCGTCCGGCATGTCCCTCATCGCGAGCAGGAGCTTTGGGTGGCGGAGCGCGTCGCCAGCTTCATCGAAGCCAATCTCTCCTAACTCGGCCTAGCCGGAATAACCGGCCGTCAGAAGCTAAGGGGATAGCCTCAATGCGTGAACGGGACAAGTTTTTTGTGCGCTTGCGGAGTCTTGTTAAGTTTACAAGCGGGCGTTCGAGCAGAAAAAAGCCGCCTCCCAGTTCTATGGCAGGAGGCGGCTTTACAGCCATGTAAGCCCTCGTAGGGCGATTCAAGTAGCGCTATCTGCCGATTCGCGTTGGCCTCTAGAACGGAATATCGTCCTCAAAGTCTTCCTGCAAGGCGGCCGCAGCCGCCTGCCTGTCGGCCGTTGCCGGCTGACGGAAGGAGTTACGCTGAATGGCCGGCTGCTGCTGCTCGGTGCGCGGCTCGTACAGTTGGAACCAACCATCGAAGCCAACCGGAATCGCCTCGAGCTTCAGACTGAGCCCTTTCTCAGTCTCGAAGACGGCGCCGCAGTTCATGTAACGCCGCTTTTCCACTCCGTTGCGGTCGGTATAGCTGCCGGTAACCGCTACTACGTCATATCGCTTGATAGCCATCTTTACTCCTGTTCCGAGATCCGGTAGTGCCAGCCGCCGTCCTTGCGGTATTGCTCCAGGTCCAGGCCGGCAGTCGCTCGCTTCCAGTCGATCTCGCCGCGTTTGAAATAACGGGTCAGCTTGATGCCGGCACCCTGGGTGCTGCGTTCGCCCGCGGCCTTGATCAGTGCCGCTCTTGCTTCGGCTTCCGCGCGCTTTGCCTCCTCCAGCCACATCCGTGCTTCGCGCCAGGAAGAAACGGCGTCGCGCCAAGCGACGTCGGTCCTTTCCTCAATATCGCGCTCGGTCAGAGGAGGTGCTACGTCTTCGTCCAGGTGCTGAAAGAACTGCTCCCAGGCCTCGGTCAGCGCCTTGTGAGCGGCCGGGTCCGGCTTGACCTCGCAGGCCATGTAGCTGGTGATCTCTCCGCCCTCGGCATGGCACACCACGAAATGGGCCTTGGTTGCCGCCGTGCAGTACAGCGCCTGTTGTACCTGCCACCAGTAGTGATCCGGCGGTGCGTCGTGCTGCTCGACGTGACGCCACAGCTCCGAGTCGCGCCCCTGGCCGGGGCACTTGATCTCAAGCACTGCTGTGCCGTCGAAGGAAAGGCCATCCAGGCTGGCGCTGATCCGATCGCGGGCCACCACCTGCGGTTCAAATACCTCGCCGAACTCATGCTCGATGAAGGCGCGGGCCAGCGGTTCCAGCGCCAGCCCGCGGCGCATGGCAGCCGTCTCTTCCCGGTCGACCCGGCTGGTTTTCAGCAGCCAGAGTTCGTAGGGCGTATGCGGGAACCAGGGAGCGCAGTCCATCAGCGCCGCCAGTTCCGAGGCGTTGCCCATGCGGCTGCGGTACTCCTTCCACTCAGGGCTGCCTTGCCACTCGTGCAGGCGGACCACCGCCGTCATGCAACATTCTCCCTATCCTGTTTTTTCTTCTCGAGCATGCGCCGGGCTCGGTCGTAGTCGTCGGACGGCAGCTCACGCAGATCCTCGACCTTGAAGAAGCGGCGGAATTTGTCGCCGTCGGTGTCGGTTTCGGCAATCAGCTGCTCCAGCTCAGCCGCCTGTTCCTCGTTGATCTTCGGTGCCTGCTTGCGTTGTTCCGCTTCGTGCTTCTCAGCGAACTCTTGCTGCAGATCGTTGACGTACTTGTTGTCGTCGAACCGGCCAAGATGAATGTCGGCCGAGAAGCCGAGCAACGACAGGCACTTGCTCATCGCGTCGGTGAGCGATTTCTTCGGTGCTTCTTCGTCGGTAAACAGGCCATTGCGGTTGCGCCCGACGAAAGTTGTCTGGCCGAATTGCACCACCTCGCCGCGCTCCCCGTCGAGCTTGTACCAGAGCTTCACTCGGACCTTATGGATCTTCTCGTGGTTGCCCTGGGCATCCAGAGGCGCGCCCTCCATGATCGCTTCATCCAGAATTTCCACACCCCAGCCGATGCCCATCGGTCCGAACACCTCAGTCGCCTTCTTGGCGAGATAGGTGGCGTTGGTGGCGGTGCCACGGAAACCGCCGCCACGGCTGAACGGCTTGGTGTACTGTGGGTCGGTCTTCTCGACGGTCTGCCACAGCGTCAGATTGCGGACAACCGCCTGATCGTCCGCCTGTTGTCTCTGTTCCTGCTGTGTCGCCTTGCCGGCGATGCGGGTGTTGCGACCCTCGGTCGCGGCGCTCTTGCTCGTTGCCATGCCATGTTCCTCAACGTACCGTCGGTGTTCGCACTCTTCCTGCTGACGGAAAGACGCTCCGTCCATCGGTGTTCTCCCAGACGCGGTTGCCGGCCGACTGCCTGCGCTTGCCGTCCGCGTCGCATCGACTGCTACAGATTTGGCTTGCCGTCGGCGTGGGGAACGCCGCGTCGCCTTTAGTCTCTTAAGGTGGGAGGGCAAGTAGCGATACCCGTCTTGTGGACGGGCCTTGCCGGCCGAGGCGGCTGTTCCACCGAACGCCACACCCGAGCAGCTGTATAGACATACAGTATTGTTTCGAGTTCCGCTGTTGAAACATAAATATGTTCTAACATCCTGTTGTAACAACTCATGTGCAGGATGGAAGCTGGCATTTCAAGGCCGGCTGGCACCGTTCCAGAGGCGGTCATTGGCCTCGTTTTGTTGCTGAGCCCATGACCGCTCTCGCCAGTACTGGGCCGGTTACCGAGAGGCCGCGGGGGAGGGAGGGCGGTAGCGACTTCCGAGGCCGGCTGGCGGCGATGATGCCGCTGGTCGGGAAAGCGTTACCTGCAACGGAAAGGAGGGGCAGAAGAGATCTGGACCCAGTTGCAGAAGTTTTTGCCCAAAGCGTCGGCGCTTACCGACGGGCAGCGGGGCAGGGCTCAGGGCTGCAGCGGCTTCTCGACGATGCGGATGCTGTAGTCATCCCGGCTTGGGCGGGCGCTGAAACCGAGTCCCTGCATTAGCGCCAGCATCTTTTTGTTGGAAGCGAGGACGTCTCCCTGGATCAGCCGCAATCCTTTGGCCGAGGCCACGTCCATCAACCGGTTCATCAGGAGGGTGCCCAGCCCCTGGCCCTGCATCTCGTCGCTGACAGCCAGCGCAAACTCGCAGCTCTCGCCATCCGGCAGGATAACGTAGCGCGCCACCCCGATCTGCTGCTCGGCTCCGTCCAGCTTGCGGGTAGCGATGAGCGCCATTTCCCGGTCGTAATCGATCTGCGTAAAGCGGACCAGCATGCTGGTAGAAAGCTCGCGGCGCTGCTCCATGAAGCGGAAGTACTTGGCTTCGGCAGAAAGGCGATGGACGAAGTCCTGCTCGATCTCGGCATCTTCGGGCCGGATCGGCCGGATAGTGATCTCACTGCCATCCCTCAGTTGCGCCCGCGTTACCAAGTGCATGGGGTAGGGCGAGATGGCCATGTGCGGGTAGCGGTCGCGTCCCCGCGGCGGTGGCCCGACGATAAAGCGGGCATCCAGCGCCAGCGCACCGGCGTCATCGATCACCAACGGGTTGATGTCCAGCGCCTTGATGTGGGGAAGCTTGCAGATCATCTCGGAGAGCTGCAGCAGAATTCGCACCAGAACGCTCTCATCGACCGCCGGCTTATCGTCGTACGCCTGCAGCAAACCGGCGACGCGACTGCGGCGGATCATATCGCGAGCAATGATCTCGTTGAGGGGAGGGAGGCCGACGGCGCGATCACGTATCAGTTCGACCATTCCGCCGCCGACGCCAAAAACGACTACCGGACCGAACACCGGATCGGCGGCGATTCCCACCGATAGTTCGCGCCCGTGCGGTTTGCCGTGCATTCGTTCGATCGTGACGCCCATGATACGGGCGCCAGGCTGGGCGTTGCTGGCGGCGCTGGTCAAATCAGTGAAGGCGGCCCGCACCGCCTGCGGATTACCGATATTCAAGCGCACGCCGCCAACCGCCGCCTTGTACTGGATATCCGGCGAGCTGATCTTCATCGCTACCGGATAGCCCACAGATTCGGCCAGCACCAGGGCTTCGTTAACAGTGCGGGCTTCCAGGGTACGGACTACCGGAATCTCGAACGCCGTCAGCAGCGTCTTCGACTCGATCACCGTTAGCGTCCGCCGTCCTTCCTCGATGGTATTCTCGATGATCAAACGAGCATTCTCGATCCCGGGTTCGGGACGAAAGGCCATCGCGCCGGGCACCTGCAGCAGCAGCCGTTGGTTACGCTGATACTGCGCCAGATAGCTATATGCCTCGACTGCCGCTTCCGGGGTATCGAAGTGCGGCACCCGGCTGCCGGAAAAATGCCGCCTTGCTTCCCGCACATGACTGTCGCCCAGCCAACTCGCCAGTAACGGTTTACCAGCCTGCTTGCCGACCTCGACCACAGCCTCCGCGACCTCCAGCGGTTTCCCCTGCTCGCGCGGAACGTACAGGGCGAGCACGCCGTCGACCTGTTCATCCCGCAGGCAAACGTTGACAGCATGGGCATAGGCGTCGGCCGGGATATCCGCCCGTAGATCGACCGGGTTAGCAGGAGGGCAGTGCTTAGGGAACAGCTCCGCCAGCTCGGTCCAGCTGCTTGCGCTGAGCGCAGGCAGGCTCAGCCCTAAATCAAGGGCGCGGTCGGTGGCGACCACCGCCGGGCCGCCGCCATTGGTGACGATGGCAAGCCGGTTGCCGGCAGCACGCTGGCCGGCAGAGAGCACAGCGGCGGCAGCGAACAACTGATCCACTGACTGCACGCGTACCGCACCGGCGCGGCCAAGAGCGGCATCGAACACATCGTCGGCGCCTATACCCGCGCCGGTGCGGGTTGCCACCAGCTTGGCGGTTTCCCGGTGGCGGCCGGTCTTCATCACGATCACCGGCTTCAGCCGCGCTGCCGCCCGCAATCCGCTCATGAAACGGCGTGGTTCCCTGACCCCTTCGAGGTGCAGCAGTATGCTGCGGGTTTCACCATCAGTCGCCAGGAAATCGAGTACATCGCCGAACTCGACGTCGCTTGCTTCGCCCAGCGAGATTACGGTGGAAAAACCGACTTTGCGGGCTTCAGCCCAATCGAGAATGGTAGTGCACAGCGTGCCCGATTGAGCCACCAAGGCAAGCCGGCCGGGATGCACCGTGTTGCCACTCGCCGTCGCGTTAAGGTGTGCCCGGGGACGTATGATTCCGAGGCAATCGGGGCCGATCAGGCGGATGCCGTAGCGCCGCGAGAGTTCCCTGAGCGAGGCCTGCTGTTTCAGCGCCGCATCGCCGAGTTCCGCTATGCCGCCAGACAAGATGATGGCGGCGCGAATCCCGTGTTCACTGGCTTGCCTGACAACCTGGACAACGCTGCCGCCGGGGCTGGCGATGATGGCCAGATCGACCGGCTCCCCAATCTCAGCAATCGTGCGGTAACAAGGCTGGCCGCAGACGCTGCGATGCTTTGGGTTGACCGCATATAGGCGCCCCTTGAACCCGGCCTGAAGCAGGTTTTCGAAAACCCGGGCGCCGAGCGATCCGACACGCTCGCTGGCACCGATGACGGAGATCGAGCCCGGGTTGAAGAAACGTCTGAGGTAGTGGGTCGTCATGCTGGCCCCGTATCTGCCCGGACTACAGATGATGCGTCGTTGCCCAGGCTGGGCGCAATCCAAGACTGGCTAAAGGGTCTGCCGCGCCTGTCAGTCGAATAAGGATTGCTGAACGAAGCCAGCGAAACCTTCAGCCGCTAGTCCGTTCGAGCGCCTGCTCCAAGGTCTGGATCGACACGGCGCCGCTGAATACCCGGCCGCTCACCTGCAGTGCGGGCACGCCGCTGAGTTGCAAGGCCTGCGCCGCCTCCACGTGCTGCAGCAGCCTGCTGAGAAACTCCGGTCCACCCCAGGCCGCGGCGATCAGGTCGTCCACGCCATGTTGCTGCGCCAGTTCGGTCAGCACTTCCGGTGCACCGATGTTGCGCCCGTCGACGAAATACGCTTCGAAAATAGCCTGATGCAGAGCGGGAAAGCGCTCCGGCCGCCGATCCAGGACGGTTTGCGCCAGCAGCAGGGCACGGCGCGAATTGGTGGTAAACGAGCGTGGTGACAACGGGATGTCGTCCTCGACCACCATCAGGTCGATATTCGCCTGCATCCGTGCCCACTGCGCCGGTGAATAACCCAACTCGCTCAAGGGCCGGCCCTCGGCCGGGTTGTCCGGGTGGATCTCCAGGAAGCGCCAGCGGATGCGCAGCGGGAAGCGTTCGCCCACTCGCAGCAGACGAACGCTCCCGATATAGCAGAATGGGCAGATGTAGTCGAAGAAATAGCTGACCGGAACCGCTACCGATGTATCCCTCACGTCAACAGACCCGGTTGTAGCCGTTAAGGGCGGCTACCCGATAAGCCTCGGCCATGGTCGGATAGTTGAAGGTCGTGTTGATGAAGTACAGCAGATTATTGGCCTTCCCTTCCTGTGACATGATCGCCTGACCGATATGCACGATCTCGGCGGCCTGGTCGCCGAAGCAGTGTATGCCCAGCAGCTCCAGCGTTTCCGTATGGAACAGCAGCTTTAACATGCCAGTGGTCTGGCCCGAGATCTGGGCGCGGGCCAGATCCTTGAAGAAGGCATGCCCAACCTCGTACGGCACATGCGCGTCGGTCAGCTCGCGCT
This sequence comes from Gammaproteobacteria bacterium, assembly GCA_036278215.1. Lineage (GTDB taxonomy): Bacteria > Pseudomonadota > Gammaproteobacteria > Nitrococcales > AK92 > JAAYIK01. The sequence goes on from DASULL010000286.1 coordinate 7,391, forward strand.
CGGTTTTGCCGACCGAACTGATCTCGGGAATGGTGTAAATGCCGGTGGGGATATCACGCCCCAGGTGGACTTCGCATACCCCCTGACTGATATGGGTGGCAGCGAAACGGCCTTGGTCGTAGGCGGCACTGGCCAAGCTGGGATAGCCGATCACGTCGCCGACCGCGTAAATGTGCGGCTGGGCAGTCTGATAGTCCTCATTGACGCTGATCTGACCGCGCTCGTTGGGGATGATGCCGAGCTCTTCCAGCCCCATGTCCTGGGTGTTACCAGTGCGGCCATTGGCCCACAGCAAAATTTCGCCGCGGACGCGCTTGCCGGACTCCAGGTGCATCACGACATCCCGGTCGTTGGCCTCCACCTTGGTGTAACTCTCATGGTGACGGATCAGTACGCCCAGCTCACGCAGGTGATAGCTGAGCGCATCGGAAATCTCGTCATCCAGAAAGGAGAGCAGGCGATCGCGGGTGTTGATCAGGTCGACCTTCACGCCCAGTCCGCGGAAAATCGAGGCGTACTCGCAACCAATGGTACCGGCGCCATAAATGATGATGGAGCGAGGCGTATGGTCCAGGGAGAGAATGGTGTCGCTGTCGAACACGCGCGGGTGATCGAAGTCGACATCGTCGGGCCGATAGGGTCGGGACCCGGTCGCCAGCACGAAATTTTCGGCGGTGAGCTGCCGGGTACGGCCGCGGCCGGTATCCAGCTCCAGGGTGTTCTTGTCGACGAAGCGGGCACGTCCCTGCAACACGGGTACTTCGTTGCGCGAGTAAAAGCCAGATCGCAATGTGACCTGGTTGCGGATCACTGACTGAGTCGAACTCAACACTTCGGGAAAGGACAGTCGGCGTGGTGCCGCCACTTCCCGAAACAAGGGATTGGAATTGAACTCCATCATGCGCCGGACAGTGTGCCGCA
>DASULL010000287.1:0-2129 GCA_036278215.1 Gammaproteobacteria bacterium
CTCTCCCTCCATCGCCCCGTCTCTTTATGTAATTAAGAATCTATTTCTGCAGGCGTAGAACCGAAGAGCACCGTAGCAACCGGCAGCAGGGCGACGGTATTAGCCATTAGTCTAGGAGCGGGTGGAGTGACTCAGACTGGCCACGACCTGCTCGAACAGGCGGAGACTTCAGTTATCGGGGCACACTCTGGCGGGAGCGGAAGGTGGAGTTCCTGGTCAAGAGAGAGCCGTAAGTCCTTGGCGCCATAGGAAGAGGTCTTCTTATCCACAAAACCTGTGGATAACTCAGTGGAAAACATCTGGACATGGCCCGCGGATGCACGCCACAGCAAGCTTGGGGCATGTTGGCGACAAAATAAACAACGCCGCAAGTCGTTGATTAACAACGGCTTGCGGCGAGGGGATTGCAAACACAGCTTCTTCTTCTACCGCTTGATCAAGCTGTGGGCATATGTGGACAAGATCAAGTAGCGGCTGGCGACCCCAACCGCCCGCTTAATAACTTAAACACTGAAAAAAACGGAAGCCTCGATCGCGGGGCCAGATTCAGACCAATTCTGCCAAAGCTTTTTTCGCGAACGGCTCGATCTCGTCGAATCGACCATCACGCAGTTTGGCCAGCCACTCCGGATCCTGTAGCAGAGCACGACCGATAGCCACCAGTTCGAACTCGTCTCTGCACATCCGCTCGACCAGCTCATCGATGCCTGCCTGAGCGACCACCGCATCCGGCTTGGCAGCAAAGGTGCCGCTGATGAAATCCTCGGTCAGGCCGACGCTGCCGACCGAGATGGTCGGCTGGCCGGTGATTTTCCGAGTCCAGCCGGCGAGATTCAGGTCGGACCCCTCGAACTCGGGTATCCAGAAGCGCCGGGTAGAGGCGTGAAATACATCGACACCCGCCTTTACCAGCGGCAGCAGAAAGCGCTCCAGTTCCTGCGGCGTGTGCGCCAGCCGGGCCTCATAGTCCTGCTGCTTCCACTGCGAGTAGCGCAGCACGATGGCAAAGTCCGGCCCGGTCGCTTCGCGCACCGCCTCGACGATCTCAATGGCGAACCGCAGCCGCTTCTCCAGCGAGCCGCCGTACTCATCGTCACGTTGGTTGGTGCCCTCCCAGAAGAACTGGTCGATCAAATAGCCGTGGGCACCATGGAGCTCGACGCCATCGAAGCCCAGGGCCTGCGCCTCACGTGCCGCCTCGGCGAACGCCCGTACCACGTCGTCAATATCCTGCTTGCTCATCGCCCGGCCATTGGGACGCCCAGGTTTGTAGAGACCACTTGGGCTGTAGCCGGGGACGCTGGGATCAGGCTCAACCCCCTCGCGCCGCACCGCCCCAACGTGCCAGAGCTGCGGGATGATCGCACCGCCGGCGGCATGCACCTCGTCGACCACCCGCTTCCAGCCTGCCAGCGCCCGCTCGCCGTGGAAGGCCGGGACGTTGGGATAGCCATTTGCTGCCGGATGATCGACCGTCGTGCCCTCAGTGATCAGCAGGCCGACGCCGCCCTCGGCGCGGCGGCGGTAATAAGCGGCAACATTCTCGCCGGGCACGTTATCCGGGGAGAAATTGCGGGTCATCGGCGCCATCGCCACGCGGTTGCGCAGACGCAGCGACTTATATTCGAAAGATCGGAACAGCGGACCAAGATCCAGACTCATAGCGTCCTCAAGTTTTTGTTGCGTGTCGCGAACATAGGAAATCTGGTTTCAATATGCAACCAAACTTATTAGACTCGCGACATGACCCGGAAACGCTTCGAGAATTCTTCCTGCGCCGTCGCCCGCGCGCTCAGCGAGGTCGGCGATTGGTGGTCGCTGCGCATCGTCCTGCAAGCGATGTACGGCACCCGCCGCTACGTCGACTTTCAGCGCGAACTTGGCATTGCTCGCAATATTCTTGGCGACCGGCTGGAGCGCCTGGTAACGGATGGTGTGCTACGTAAGGTCGATGTCGGTGAGCACGGCTGCCGTTACGAGTACCGGCTCACTGATAAGGGCCGGGACTTGTTCGTCGTGGTAGAAGCATTGCGACAGTGGGGCGAACGTTGGACTGCCGGCGGCGATCAACCCGGCCCGGTAGTACGCGATCGGGTCAGCAGCCGGCCGGTAGCGCCGCTGCGGGTCTG
>DASULL010000288.1:0-2145 GCA_036278215.1 Gammaproteobacteria bacterium
TGTCGGCTCGTACCTGCGCCGTCAACGCCGTTCTCAGCTCTGTCAGCACCTGCTCCGGTACGGCCAGCCGCTGTCGCCTCAGCCAGGGCCAGCCGGGGGTCAGCGATTCCCGCTCGACCGTCACCAGCCAGACCGGCCAGACACCGGCCTTGACCGCCCGATCGCTGCGCCAAGCACGCAATATCAGCCTGCTGCCGTCGAAGTAGCGGACGAATACCAGCTCCGGCGGCCGGCCGGCATGATATTGCGGCAGCGGCGGCGTCCGCACCAGGTCCACTTCTGGGCTCAGCCACAACAGTGCACTTCTGATATCGAAGGCCTGCGGCAGCTGCCAGCCGGTCTGCACCAGAGCGCGGGCAATATCCACCGAGCGCGCGGCAAACTGAAAGGCGAATGGCTCGCCCTCTCCGAACAGTCCCTGCCGACGGGTCGGCGTCAATTGCCAAGCGTGCGCCTGCCAGTCGCGCCAGCTCATCAGCTGCACCGGCTCGGACGTTGACCAGGGCCCAACGAGTCGGCCCAGCGTGAGGCCGCCGAGCACCGTGGCCAGCGCCAGCGATAACCACAGCGCGCGTCGCCCGTAGCCGTTGGCGCGCCGGTACAGTCGCCGCAGCATGACAACCAGCAGCCAGCCCAATAACAAGGCCAGCAGCCCCAGCGTCAGCAGCCGCCCGGCCACCGCTGCCGCCAGCGACAACGACGCCACCAGTACCACTCCTGGCAGCAAATAAGCCGGCGCCCAGAAAATAGCGGAGAGAACGTTAGTGATCAGAAACTGGCTGGCCGGCATCCGCAGCATACCGGCGACCGCTGGAATGACCGGCCGTAGCGGCCCGACGAAACGCCCCAGCACGATGCTCTTGGCGCCGTGGCGCTGAAAGAAACCGATGCCGGCCGCCAGCAGTTGCGGCCGCTGGCGGAAAGGCGGGATCTGCCCTAGCCGCGGCCCCAGCCAGCGGCCGAGCAGGTAGCTGCAACCATCGCCAACGATGGCGCCAGCGACAGCCCAGAGCATGATTGGCCAGAATTCCAGCCGGCCGCTGCCGATCAGCGCGCCGAAACCGAACATCAGGACGGCGCCTGGCACGATCAGCCCGACCAGGGCCAGCGATTCCGTCATCGCCACCAGGAACACGACTGGACCGGCCCACACGGCGTGCGCGCCGATCCAGTCGAGCAAACCACCGAGATACTCCATCATCTCGATCGGACCGATTTCACAGGGTGGCGAACGCCTCCTCCGCTGCCTTGAGCGTCAACCGCAACGTCTCCGCATCATGGGCGGCGGAAACGAACCCTGCCTCGAAGGCGGACGGCGCCAAGTAGACCCCGCTCTTCAGCATGGCGTGGAAGAAGCGCTTGAAGCGCTCCACATCACAGGCCATGACTTGGTCGAAGCGACTGACCACCGGCCGATCGGTGAAGAAAATGCCGAACATGCTGCCGGCCTGCGCCGTCGCCAACGGCACGCCGGCAACCTGCGCCAGCTGCCGCAGGCCCTCCAGCAGCTTGCTGGTATGCGCCTCGATAGCCTCCACCCGGCCCGGCTGAGCCAGCACATTCAGGGTAGCCAGCCCGGCCGCCATGGCTACCGGATTACCAGACAGCGTCCCGGCCTGATAGACCGGCCCGACCGGCGCCAGCTGCTCCATGATGTCGCGCCGGCCGCCGAAGGCGCCGACCGGCATGCCGCCGCCGATCACCTTGCCAAGGGTGGTGAGGTCCGGGCGCACGCCGAAGCGGGCCTGGGCGCCGCCGAGAGCGACGCGGAAACCGGTCATGACTTCGTCGAAGATCAACACGCTGCCGTACTGGTCGCAGAGACGGCGCAAGCCCTCGAGAAACCCGGGCTCGGGCAGCACGCAGTTCATATTGCCGGCAACCGGTTCGACGATGACTGCGGCGATCTCGCTGCCCAGCTTGGCGAAGGTCTGCTCCACCGCTTCCAGATCATTGAACGGCAGGTTGAGGGTGTGCTCGGCTACCGTGGCCGGCACGCCGGGTGAGCTCGGCACACCCAGCGTCAGCGCACCGGAGCCGGCCTTCACCAACAGCGCATCCGCGTGGCCGTGGTAGCAGCCTTCGAATTTGACGATCTTGTCGCGGCCGGTAAAGCCGCGGGCGAGGCGCAGTGCGCTCATGGTG
>DASULL010000289.1:0-2986 GCA_036278215.1 Gammaproteobacteria bacterium
CTGGAGACGACGCCGATATTGGTGACTTCTCCCGAGGGAGCGATGGTCAGCCTGAGCACCATGCGGCCCTGGAGAGAGGCATTCTCGCGCAGCGCCCGGTTGTAGATGCCGAAGATGGAGCTTTTGTTGCGGTCGAACACCAACTGGATTTCCTCGTCGGTGCGCGAGGCTTTCTTGTTGCGCTGGCCGGCGCCGCCGCCGGCCGGGCCGACATCGCCGATCGGGCTGCTGACGATGCGGGTAGCGCGGCCGCCGAGCTGCACGCCGCCGCCGGTGTCGCGGCTCAGGCTACTGGTGTTGATGCCGCCGCTGCCCTGGGCGACCTTGGAAGTGAGGATAGAGCGCTCGGTGCGCTCGGCGGTGCCGCCGGAGGTCGACAGCCGGCCTTCACGCAGTTTGCCGACCGAAGGGTCGTCATGCAGCGCTTCCAGGCTGTTGCGCATGGCCAGCACGCCGGAGCGCTGCGCCTGCTCGCGCGCGCTCTCCGGCTTGGGCGCCGGGGCCGGCGCCGGTTTCGGCTGTGGGACGGGAACTTGCGCCACTTCCGGCGTCTTTGCCGTTTCCGCTCGGGTTTCCACCGGCGGCGTAACCGGCTGCGGTTGCAGCAACAGTTGCACGTAGCGCTTCGGCTGCTCTTCTGGCGGCGGTCGCACGATGTCGGCTACTGGCAGGAGCGGCATTATCAGGCTGAGCAGCAGCAGGACTGCGGCGACCCGCAGCAGAATACGCCGGAACCGCGAGTCCTCGCTGTCTACCGGAGTCCAGGGAAGGGGCGGTACTAGCGTCTGGGGCTGGATAACAGCGCTCACTCTTATCCCCCCTGACTGGTCGGCTGCTGCATGACCGCCAGCGAAATCCGGCCGAAGCCGGCATCGGCGCAGGTGGCCATCACTTTTTTCAGGATCTGATAGGAAGTGGTCCGGTCGCTCAGAATGGTGATCTCGCCTCGGTCCACGGTTTCGGTGCCGCTTTGGCTGCTGGTGAGCGCATCCCGCAGCGCCTGGATAACCAAGGCGTCATGGTTCAGCAGCGGTTCGATCTGGGCGACGGTACGGCCACCCACCTGGATGTCGCTGCTGGTTACCAGCACCGTGGGAGTGTTGTGCGGACTGGTTTTGGCAATCGATTCCGGCAGGTCGACGATTTTCGGTAGGGATATATCCTGCACGTCGGACGAATGCACCAGCAGAAAGAACACCAGGATGGTGAAGATGTCCATCAGTGCCACCAGGTTGAACGGCGGCAACCGTCGAGTCCAGGCATTCCGCCGATCCATGCGCTGGGCGCGGCGCGACTGCTTCATGTCAGGACCTCCGCGCCGGCTGCGGCGCATCGCCGATGGAGATTTCCGGAAACAGTTCGGCCTCGACGACTTGCTCGTCCTGCTGCACCGGGACTGTGCGCACCGTGTCTATCACCCGCACTAGCTGCTCGTAGGTCAGGTCCGGCTCCAGCAGCAAGGTCGCCTGGACCGTATCGGGCGCGCGCGCCTTGAGCTGCTGCAGGACCGCCGACAGCGAGTCGAGGTCATAGTGGCCGTCGCGGTTCGGCAGTTCCCGCATCAGGCCGCCGGCATGGTCGCTCACCACCAGCTTGTCCTTGCGTATCACCACTTCCAGATTGAGCGGCGGCTCGTCGCTGGCGGCTGCGCTGGCCTGCGGCAGGCTGAGCTCGATGATGGCCAACCGCGAGAACACCGCCATGATCAGCAGAAACGGCACCAGCGCCACCATCAGATTCATGAAGGCGGTGATATTGAGATCGACCGGCGGCGGCTGCCGCCTACGGCGCAGCCGGGTAGTCATGCCGCCGCCTCGCGCCGCGCCTCCGCCGGGGCCGCTTCCTGCTGGTTGATGTTGTTAAGCATCTTGACCGCGGCCATTTCCAGGCTGTCGACGATCCGTGAGGTTTTCGCCTGCAGCATGGAGTGGATCAGCAGCAACGGGATGCCGACGATCAGGCCGAAAGCGGTGGTGTTCATCGCCACCGAGATCGAGGCCGACAGCAGGTCGGCTTTCTCGGCGGCGCTGGCCACGGAGATCGAGGTGAAGGCCTGGATCAGGCCGATGATGGTGCCGAGCAGGCCGAGCAGGGTAGCGATATTGGCCAGCGTGGCCAGATAATGGGTACGGCTCTCCAGCCTGGGCATCACCTCCATCATGCCTTCTTCCATCGCCAGCTCGATGTCGTCGCGGCTGCGGGCCTTGGCCATGCGGGCCAGGCCGTAGCCGAGGATGGCGGCGATCGCGCTGTTGGAGTGCTGGGTATAACTGCGGACTTCGTTCAGGTCGCCGGCCTGCAGCATCGGCATGATCTTGTTCCAGGCGCGCTGATTGCGTGCCCGGAAGAGGTTCAGATAGATGTAGCGCTCGATTGCGATCGCCACCCCGAACGCCAGCACCACCGCGATCGGGTACATGAAGAGACCGCCCTCCTGGAAGAAACGGACGATCACGTTGTAGACATCCATATCCTTATACTCCTTGACAGCAAAGCGTTACCGCAAAAAACGGCGCTGCGGCTATTCGGTTGCCCGCATTGCACGGTGATAGTCCAGCTCGCGCCGGAAGACTTCGGGATCGAGAGGACCGATGCCTTCGTTGAAAAGACCGCTGGCGGCTGAGGGCATCGATTCGCCCAGCTCTGCGCTCTGCCAGGGCACGATGTAGAGCGCTTTCGGCAGTTCCCGGTTACCGATGACGTCCATCCCCTGGAGCCGCCGTTGCTCGTTGGCGTCGGGAGCGGCTGCGGCCGCTGCGGTTATTGCCAGAAAGGTCGCCATGGCGATGCTACGTGCCAATTGCATGGTTCATCCTTGTTGCCTGCGTCGCTCCAGATCGGCGATCCAGCCGCTGACGTCGGCGTCCTCGCCGGCGGCAAGCTCCTGATAGCGGCGGTAGTGCTCCAGTGCGCAATCCGCTTGCCGCAGATACAAATCGCACAGAATTCCGAGGTTCAAGTGGCCGTGGCGGGACTCCGGGTGCGC
>DASULL010000290.1:0-4544 GCA_036278215.1 Gammaproteobacteria bacterium
TTCCGCAGCAATACCGTGCGTCGCCGGCTGAGCTGGCGGCTGGATCGGGTCGAGGCGCGGCTGCATATCCTCGACGGCTTGCTGATCGCTTACCTCAATATCGACGAGGTGATCGCCATTATCCGCCGCGAGGACGAGCCCAAGCCGGTGCTGATGGAGCGGTTCGGTTTGAGCGAGATCCAGGCCGAAGCCATTCTCGAGCTCCGCTTGCGCCACTTGGCCAAGCTCGAGGAGATCAAGATCCGCGGCGAGCAGGCCGAGCTGGAGCGTGAGCGGGATGAATTGCGCAGCACGCTGGAAGATCCGAAGAAACTCCGCCGGCTGATCCGCAAGGAGCTGGAAGAGGACGTCAAGAAGCACGGCGACGAGCGCCGCTCGCCGATAGTTGCGCGCGAGGCGGCTCGGGCGCTGACCGAGTCGGAGCTGATGCCGAGCGAGCCAGTTACCGTTGTCCTCTCCGAGATGGGTTGGGCGCGGGCCGCCAAGGGCCACGAGGTCGACGCCGAGAATCTCTCTTACCGGGCTGGTGACCGCTTCCTCGCGGCTGCCTATGGCCGCTCCAACCAGCTGGCGGTGTTCCTGGATTCCACCGGCCGCAGCTACTCGCTGCCCAGCCACAGCCTGCCGTCGGCGCGCGGCCAGGGCGAGCCGCTGACCGGCCGACTGCAGCCGCCGCCGGGCGCCACTTTCGAAGCCGTGCTTACCGGCGATCCGGAGCAGCTGTATGTCATGGCCACCGATACCGGCTATGGTTTCATCCTCCGCTTGGAAGATCTCTACGCCAAGCCGCGCGCCGGTAAGGTGGTGGTTAATGTTCCGGCGGGCGCACGCCTGGTACAGCCGGCGCGGGTGCAGAACCTGCAAACCGATCGGCTGGTGGCGGTGACCAGCCAGGGGCATCTGCTGGTGTTCCCAGTGAGCGAGCTGCCGCAGATGGTGCGCGGCAAGGGCAACAAGATCATCCACATCCCGAACGACCGACTGGCCAGCGGCGATGAGCGAATGGTGGGTCTGATCTGCCTGCCGGAAGGCGGCAATGTCGTGTTGCAGGCCGGCAAGCGTACCTTGACCCTCAAGTCCAGCGACCTTGGCAGCTATCTGGGCGAGCGGGCCCGCCGCGGCGGCCTGCTGCCGCGGGGCTTCCAGCGGATCGAAGGCATAAGCCTGGAGTAGGTGGGGGAAGGCGCACCGCAGAGACACAGAGAAAGCCGTGAGCTAACCACCAAGACACCAAGGTCACAAAGCTGCACAAAGGAAGAGTCTTAATCTTTGTGTGCCTGGTGCCTTGGTGGTGAATGCCTTTTCTCTTCTCTGTGTCCTCTACGTCTCTGTGATGAATCCCACGGCGGATTACGAACTTTTTTGCAGTTACGCCGCTCTAAACGCGCAGCTCAATACAACACACGAACGGAGCAGCTTTGCGATGAAACGTGTTTTTCTCTTTCTGGCGACTAACCTGGCCGTCCTGGTGCTGCTGGGGATCGTCTTGAATGTCGTCAACGGTATTCTCGCTGCACAGGGGATCCAGTTGCCGCGGACCGGCAGTCTGCTGGTGTTCGCCGCCGTCTTTGGCATGGGCGGTGCCTTTATCTCGCTAGCGATGTCGAAGTGGGTCGCCAAACGCTTCACCGGCGCGCGGGTGATCGAGCAGCCGCGCGACGCGACCGAGCAGTGGTTGGTGGAGACGGTGCGGCGGCAGGCGCGGCAGGCCGGTATCGGCATGCCCGAGGTTGCCATTTACGACGCACCGGAAGTCAACGCCTTCGCCACCGGCATGAACAAGAACAACGCGCTGGTGGCCGTCAGCACGGGGCTGCTGCGCTCCATGAGCCGGGATGAAGCGGAAGCCGTGCTCGGCCACGAGGTCAGCCACGTCGCCAACGGCGATATGGTGACGCTGACCCTGATCCAGGGGGTGCTGAATACCTTCGTGATCTTCCTCGCCCGCGTGGTCGGCGGCCTGATCGATCGGGTTGTGTTCCGTCGCGACAGCGATGAGCCTGCCGGCTATGGCATCGGCTACTTCGTCACGGTGATGGTGCTGGAAGTCATTTTTGGCCTGCTCGCTTCGATCATCGTCATGTGGTTCTCGCGCTATCGCGAGTTCCGTGCCGACGCCGGCGGCGCCCGTCTGGCGGGGCGCGACAAGATGATCGCCGCGTTGCAGCGCTTGCAGAGCTCCTATGGCCACAGCCATCTGCCGGAGCAGGTCAAGGCCTTCGGTATCACTCCGGGCAAGGGCGGAATCTCCCGCCTGTTCATGTCCCATCCGCCGCTGGAAGAGCGCATCGCCGCGCTGCGTCAGGCGCGGGCATAAAGTAAGGATTGTTCACCACTGAGACACAGAGGACTCGGAGGAAAGCGGGGAATAACCACAAGGACATAAAAGTCACGAAGAGCCACAAAGGCAGACTCTTAACTTTGTATTCCTTTGTGTGCTTTGTGCCTTGGTGGTGAATCTTCCCTCTTTTCTCCCACCTCTGTGTCTCAGAGTCTGATTCCCGCTTCCCCGCTTCCCCGCTTCCCCGCTACATCGCCATCCCGGCGAAGTCGTAGCTCATCGTCGTTTCCGGCTCGGACAGGAAGTTGCCCTGAACGAAGTCGCCCTGCATCTGCCAGAGCATGGCCAGACTGGCAGCGTCTTCCATGTAACCGACGATGACCCGTTTCTGGATAGCGTGAGCGTTCTCGATGATCTGCTGGACGGTCTGCCGGCTCTCTTCGCTGCTGGCGAGATCACGGGTGAGGGCACGGTCGATCTTCAGGTAATCGGCAGGCAGATGCTTGACCAGTTGGAACGGGTTGAGGCCGCTGCCGAAATGATCGAGGCAGAGGGTGCAGCGTAGCTCCCGCAGGCTGCGGTGGAACTGCTTGGCTTGGTTTAGTTGGGTGACGGCGACGGGCTCCTGGAGCTGGAAAGCCAGCCGGTCGCCTTCGATGCCCTGAGTCTTCAGTTGCGACGCGACAAAGCCGATGAAGCCAGGATCTTCCAGGGTCGGCCCGGACACTTTGACGAATATCTTGGTGTCCTGACCGCGGCGGCGAACTTCGGCTAGAGCCTTCAGTGCCGTGTGCAGTACCCAGCGATCCAGCATCGGCATCAAGCCAAGCTGTTCGGCGTGCGGCAGAAACTCCTGGGGCGGGATGATCTCGCCGTCCTCGCTTTTCATGCGCAGACGCACTTCGTAGCGTTCGCGTGGGTCGCCCAGCAGGCTCGCCACCGGTTGGTAGACGAGGAAGAAGCGTTTTTCTTCCAGCGCAGCCTGGATGCGCTGGCGCCAGCTCGCCGCGCTTGCCTGATCGCCCGATTCCTGCGGTGAATACAGGTGCAGCCGGTTGCCGCCTTCGCTGCGCGCTTGCTCGGACGCTTTGACAGCGTCGTTCAGAGCCGACTGGGCAGTGCCGGCGCTCTCGCCGACCATGCTGATGCCGATGCTGCAGGTCGTGGTGACGGTGCGGCCGCCGGTGTCGCTGATGTGCCCTTCGACATCGCGCAACAGCGCCTCGCCGAGGGCGATGGCGTCGTGCACGCTCTGCCGGGGCAGGAGCACGGTAAAGGTTTCGTCGCTGAAGCGAGCGGCAAGGCCGTCGTCGCCCACCTGCTTGCGGATGAGAGCGCCAACGTCGGCCACCAGGGTATCGATAGCGCTGATGCCGAGCGTTTGGCGGATGGTGTCGATGTTATCGAGCTGGATGTACAGCAGGCCGCTGCCGTCGCCGTCGACCGCCTTGTCGATGGCGTTCTCGAGCTGCTCCATGAAGTGCTGCCGGTTGTGCAGGCCGGTTAGCGAGTCCTGCCTGCTGAGAACGTCGAGCTGTAGCGCCAACTCCGCCGTGGCGGCGGCCTTGTCGCGGATCAGAATCTGGGTGCAGGGCTCGCCGTCGATAGACGCCGGCGAGAAGCTCATTACTACCTGCAGAGGTTCATCCTGCTCGGTGAGCATGCCGACTTCGAGCTCGGCTTCACCGCCAGGATTTCTCTGGTAGGAGCGCAGGAATTCCTTGAAGCGGGCCTGATCGGCCGGCGCTGTCATGTCCAGCAGCGGCATGCCTTCCATGTCTTCCATGCTGGCGTAACCGAACTTTTCCAGATAAGCGCGGTTGGCGTAGATGTGCATGCCTTCGTGCACGTAGGCGATGGCATCGCGGGAGTTGTCGAGCAGGGCATGGCAGCGCTTCTCAACCTCGCGCAGCGATACCTCCAGCCGGCGCAGACGGCGGCGTTCCCGCAGATGGCGTATTTCCCGCTCCACCACCAGTTGAAGGTGGCGCAGATCGCCGCGGCTGACCGCGTCTACGGCCCCGGCGGCCATGGCGTCCAGGCGCGCCTGCGGGTCGTCGGCGTTCAGCAAGGTGATCACCGGGATATCCTTGCCCGACTGCTGTACCAAGCGCTTGGCCATGCTGAGCGGCAAATCGGCAAGGGTGGCCGAGCAGAGAAAGAGGTCGAAGGTTTTCTGATCGAGTGCTTCCCGCAGTTCTTCTTCAGTCGCGATCTGCGTCGGCCGTACTGCATGGCCGGCATTGCGCAGTACGCTGACGAA
>DASULL010000291.1:0-2015 GCA_036278215.1 Gammaproteobacteria bacterium
GGCCGTCGGCAACCCAGGGCTATTACCGCAATCCGGAAGCCACCCGGCAGCTGTTTCGCGACGGCTGGCTGGACACCGGCGACCGCGGCTATCTCGCCAACGGCGAGGTGTTCATTACCGGCCGGGTAAAGGACATCATCATCCGCGGCGGCCGTAACATTCATCCCTACGAACTGGAAGAGGCCGTCGGCGTCCGGCCGGGGGTGCGCAAGGGCTGCGTCGCCGCCTTCGGCAGCCGCGATCCGGCCAGCGGCGAGGAGCACCTGGTGGTGGTGGCGGAAACTCGGGAAACCGACCCGGCTGTCCTCCAGCGGCTACGCCGAGACATCGAGGCAACCACCATGGATCTGCTGGCGGTGGCGGCCGACGACGTCCGACTGGTGCCACCACACGGCGTGCTCAAGACCTCCAGCGGCAAGATCCGCCGGGCCGCCACCCGCGAACTCTACGAAAGCGGCGAGCTGGGCCGGCCGCCGCGGGCCTTGTGGCAGCAGGCCCTGCGGCTGCAGGCGGGGGCGCTCCGGCAGCGCCTCCGCAGCTGGCAGCAGTGGCTGTACGCCAGCTACGCCTGGACCGTATTCGGCGTCGGCGCCCTGATCGTCTGGCTGCTCGTGCCTTTACTGCCGAGCCTGGAGCCGCGCTGGCGGCTGGCCCGCGCCGCCCTGCAGCTGATGACGCGCCTGACCGGCCTGCGCCTCGACGCTCAGGGCATAGAACAGGTTCCGGCCACCGGCGCCTGTGTGCTGGTAAGCAATCACGCCAGCTACCTCGACAGCCTGGCCCTGACCTGCCTGTTGCCCCGGCCATTTCGCTTCGTTGCCAAGGGCGAGTTCCGCCAGAACTTCTTCATGCGGGTGCTGCTGGAGCGGATGGACACCCTGTTCGTCGAGCGCTTTGAGCTGGCCGGCAGCCTGGAAGACGCCGCCCACGTCACGACGGCGCTGCGCGACGGCAGCGCCGTGGCCTTTTTCCCCGAAGGGACGCTGCAGCGCGAATCGGGACTGCATGCTTTCCATATGGGTGCCTTCGTCGCTGCCGCCGCCACCGGTACGCCGGTAGTGCCGGTGGCAATCCGGGGCACCCGGGCGATTCTGCTGGAGGAGTCCTGGTTTCCGCGCCGCGGCCGGATAACGGTGCTGGCCGGCCCGCCGCTGCAGCCGCAGGGCACCGACTGGGAGGCCGCCGTGCGCCTGCGCGACCAAGCCCGGGCGGCGGTCCTGGCCATGCTCGGCGAACCCGACCTGGCCGGAGAGGAATAACCCGATGCAACCGGTCGAACTCGACGGCTCTCGCGGCGAAGGCGGCGGCCAGATCGTCCGCAGCGCTCTCACCCTGAGCATGCTGACCGGCCGTCCCTGCCTGATCCACAACCTGCGGGCCCGGCGCGAACGGCCCGGCCTGCAGCCGCAGCACCTGACCGCGGTACAGGCGGCGGCAGCCGTCTGCGACGGCCGGCTGGAAGGCGCCGAGCTCCATTCCCAGACTCTGCGCTTCGAGCCCGCCGCCGTACGGCCCGGCGACTACCGCTTCGACATCGGCACCGCCGGCGCCACCTCGCTGCTGCTGCAGACTCTGTATCTGCCCCTGGCGCTGACCAGCACGCCTTCGACCTTGGTCCTCACCGGCGGCACCCACGTACCGCTGAGCCCCTGCTTTCACTACCTAGACCTAGCTTGGCAACCGCTGCTGGCGGAAATGGGACTCGACATGGAGCTGCTGCTGGAGCGAGCCGGCTTCTATCCGCCCGGCGGCGGCGAGCTGCGCGCCCTGATCGAGCCGGTACGGCAGCTGACGCCGCTCACCCGCCTGGAGCGCGGCGACCTGCTCGCCATTAACGGCATTTCCGCGGTGGCCAGGCTGCCGGCCAGCATCGCCGAGCGCCAGCGCACCCAGGCGCTGAACCGGGTGCAGGCGCTGGCGCCCAGCGTGGCGATCGAACTGGAGTTCATGCCGGCGGTTTCGCCGGGCAGCCTGCTCCTCCTGCTGGCCCACTTCGAACACGGCCAGGCCTGCTT
>DASULL010000292.1:0-12073 GCA_036278215.1 Gammaproteobacteria bacterium
GAACGGCGAGATCGTAATCCGGCCGATGATGTACCTCGCGCTGACCTACGATCACCGGATCATCGACGGCCGCGAGGCGGTCTCCTCGCTGGTGACCATCAAGGAGATGATCGAGGACCCGGCGCGCCTGCTGCTGGAAGTCTGAGGCACCAGCCAAGATGAGCGGAAAGCCAATGAAAAGTTATGACGTTATCGTGATCGGAGCCGGCCCTGCCGGCTACGTCGCCGCGATTCGCTGCGCTCAGCTGGGTCTCAAGACCGCCTGCATCGAGTCGTATCGCAACAAGAATGACGAGCCGTCCCTGGGCGGTACCTGCCTGAACGTCGGCTGCATTCCGTCGAAGGCGCTGCTGGATTCCTCCGACCAGTACTACCGGTTGCTGCACGCCTTCCCGGAGCACGGCATCACGGTCGACAAGGTCGCGCTCGACGTGAAGACCATGATCGGCCGCAAGGACCAGATCGTGAAGGACATGACTGGCGGTATCCGCCAGCTGTTCCAGGCGAACAAGGTCGAGTGGCTGCAGGGACACGGCAA
Source organism: Gammaproteobacteria bacterium (assembly GCA_036278215.1). Taxonomy (GTDB): domain Bacteria; phylum Pseudomonadota; class Gammaproteobacteria; order Nitrococcales; family AK92; genus JAAYIK01. The sequence continues at coordinate 539 of DASULL010000292.1, forward strand.
ACTGCTGGACGGCAAGGTGGTCGAGTTCACTCCTCATAACGGTGCACCGGAGCAGCTGCAGGCCGAGAATGTCGTGCTGGCGACCGGTTCCTCGCCGATCGAGATCGGCGCGGCGCCGTTGGACGGCGAGCGGGTGGTCGATTCCAGCGGTGCGCTGGAATTCAACGCCGTGCCGAAGCGCCTTGGCGTAATCGGCGCCGGGGTGATCGGCCTGGAGATGGGCTCGGTGTGGAGCCGGCTGGGTGCCGAGGTGGTGCTGCTGGAAGCGCAGTCGGAGTTCCTCGCCGCCGCCGATACCCGCATTGCCCGCGATGCGCAGCGGCAGTTCGAGCGGCAGGGCCTGGATATCCGCCTGGGTGCACGGGTAACCGGCACCAAAGTGACCAGCCGCGGCGTCACCGTCTCCTACGAGGACGATAAGGGCGAGCAGACCCTGACCGTCGACAAGCTGATCGTCGCGGTCGGCCGTCGCCCCAACACCGAGAACCTGTTCGCTGCCGATTCCAACCTGCTGCTGGACGAGCGCGGCTTCATCCACGTCGATGATCGCTGCCGGACCAATATCCCCGGCGTGTACGCGATCGGCGACGTGGTCCGCGGGCCGATGCTGGCGCACAAGGGCTCGGAAGAGGGCATCATGGTGGCCGAGATCATCGCCGGCAAGCCGGGGCAGGTGAACTACGACACCATCCCGTGGGTGATCTACACCGATCCGGAAATCGCCTGGGTGGGACGCACCGAGCAGGCGCTGAAGGCTGCGGGTATCCCGGTCAAGACCGGTACCTTCAATTTCGCCGCTAACGGCCGTGCCCGTGCCATGCAGAACGCGGTCGGCATGGCGAAGATCATCGCCCACGCGGAAACCGACCGTCTCCTCGGGGTCCACATTGTCGGGCCGATGGCCTCCGAGCTGATCGCCGAAGCTGTGCTCGCCATGGAATACGGCGCCAGTTCCGAGGACCTGGCTCGGACTATCCACGCCCACCCGACGCTGTCGGAAACGGTGCGCGAAGCGGCTCTGTCGGTGCACAAGCAGGCGATCCACAAGGCCAACTGATTGGTCGAGCCGGCTCCCATAGGGGCCGGCGGCTCTCGTTTCGGGCGTTCTGAATAAAGCGTCCTGAATAAAGTTTGTACCGAGCCGATAAATTGGTCGAATCGATCGAAGGCTGCGTTGCCGTTGGCAACGCAGCCTTTTTTATTTTGCTTGGGTCAGTGTGCTATTTGACTCATATCAATGCGCTATTTGACCCACCCTTTACTCTGGCAACCAACTACACGCAGCAAGGAACGCAGCGGTACCTTCCAGGTTGTTGGGGGTTTCGGGTATGCGCTCCAGGGCAGGGTTTCTCACAGCCCGCATTCTAATCCTTTTATTTGCGCTGGCCGGCAAAGCATATGGCGCTATCGATTTAAATCAGGCGATACAGGTATTTCCTACGGCTAACCGTATCGAATTTACCCAGCTTGAGCCAACGGCAACCGCCGCCTATGCCGATGAGCAGCTGCTGGGGTATCTGTTCGAGACGCAAGCGGTCGCGCCCATTCCCGCTTACTCCGGCAAGCCGGTCAACCTCCTGATCGGTCTCGACCCGAAGGGTCATATCGCCGCCGCCCGGGTGCTCTCCCATGACGAGCCGATTCTCCTGGTCGGCATCCCCGAACAGAGGCTGCAGGAATTCGCTGCCGCTCATGTCGGTGCCCATGTCAGCGAGCGGGTCAGGCTGGGCCTGCGCTCCGAGGAGAATGTTCGCGGAGTGGACGCCATCACCGGCGCTACGGTCACCGTTCTGGTGGTCAACGAAACCATCATGCGGGCCGCCCGTAAGGTGGCGATCGCGCACGGCCTGATTGCTGGCGATGCCGACGAGGTGGTGGCTACGGTCCGCACCGACGTATTCGCCCAGGCCGATTGGAGCAAGTTGGCCGGCGACGGCAGCATACGGCGGCTGCACCTTACCCACGGCGAGGTGAATGCCGCTTTCGCCGAGCTCGATCCGGAACTGGCGGCATCGGCGGGAGCAGTCGCGGCGGATGCGACTTTCATCGACCTGTACTATGCCCACCTCAATCCGCCGACTATCGGCCGCAACTTGCTCGGCGACCAGCAGTACCAGTGGCTGCTGTCGGAGCTCAAGCCCGGCGAACAGGCCATCGCCGTCATGGGCAGAGGCGATTACTCGTATAAAGGCTCCGGCTATGTACGCGGCGGAATTTTTGATCGCTTCCAGCTGATCCAGCATGAGCGGATCACCACTTTCCGCGATCTCGACCATTACCGCTTAAGCGACGTTTATGCCGTCGGCATGCCCGAATTCACCGAGATGGATATCTTCGTGGTACGGGCTGAGGCCGAGTTCAACCCCGGCGCGCCGTGGCAGGCAGAACTGCTGGTGCGTCGGCAGACCGGCCCGCTGACCAGCGAGTTCGTCAGCTTCAGCGGCGATTACCAGTTGCCGGAAGCATACCTCGACCGGCCGGTGCCGCCGGAGCCGGAACCGATCTGGGTGCAGGTGTGGCGTGCGAAAACTTTCCAGATCGCCGTGCTGGCAATCGGCCTGGCAGTCCTGACTGCCATCCTGCTGTTCCAGGACACGCTGGTCCGCTACCAGGGCCTGTTGCCCTGGCTGCGGCATGGCTTTCTCGTCTACACCGTCGTATTTATCGGCTGGTATGCCCTGGCCCAGCTGTCGGTAGTGAACGTCTTTACCTTTGTTCACTCGCTGATCACTGGCTTCAGCTGGGATACCTTTTTGATCGACCCGCTGATTTTCATCCTCTGGATCTTTGTCGCGGTGTCGCTGCTGCTCTGGGGGCGAGGAGTCTTCTGCGGCTGGCTCTGCCCATTCGGCGCGCTGCAGGAGCTGATCAACGAGCTTGCATGCAAGCTCAAGATCAAGCAGTGGGAGCTGCCGTTCTCGGTCCACGAGCGGCTGTGGGCGGTCAAGTACATCATCCTGCTGGTGCTGTTCGGCATTTCCCTGCACTCCTTCGGTGCCGCCGAGCGCTATGCCGAGGTCGAGCCTTTCAAGACCGCGATCACGCTCCGCTTCCAGCGCGAAACCGGATACGTGTTCTACGCGGTCGCGCTGCTCGCCATTTCCATCGTCAACCGCAAATTCTACTGCCGCTATATCTGCCCGCTCGGTGCCGGCTTGGCGATTCCGGCGCGGCTGCGGCTGTTCGATTGGCTGAAGCGGCACCGCGGTACCTGCGGCACGCCCTGCCAGATCTGCGCCAATGAGTGCGAGGTGCGCGCCATCCACCCTGATGGCCGGATCAACGCCAACGAATGCCATTACTGCCTGGATTGCCAAGTCACTTATTGGAACGACCGTAAGTGCCCGCCGATGATCAAGCGCCGTTCCCGCTTCGAAAAAGCGGCCCGCAGTTCGTCCGGCGCTTCCGCTTTCGCCGCTTTCGCTAAGGCATCAGTGGCAACCGACAGTGCAAATTCCACCACTCCGACAGAGGAATAATCAATGAGCGAGAAGAAAGACGATCTCACCGGTCTCAGTCGTCGCAGCTTCCTGCGTACAGCTGCTGTCGCCGGAGCGGCGGGGGTGGCCGGTGCCGGCCTGACCGGTGGACTGGGGGGCGCGCTGGTTTCGGATGCCCATGCCGCCGCCGCCAAGGGCAAGAATGACAACAAAGCTCACGTCGGCCCCGGTGAGTTGGACGAGTACTACGGCTTCTGGAGCGGCGGCCACTCCGGCGAGGTGCGGGTGCTCGGTGTGCCGTCCATGCGCGAGCTGATGCGTATCCCGGTGTTCAACACCTGCAGCGCCACCGGCTGGGGCATCACCAACGAGAGCAAGCGCATCCTCGGCGACTCTGCCCATTTCCTCAATGGCGACTCGCACCACCCGCACGTCTCCATGACCGACGGCCGCTACGATGGCAAGTATTTGTTTATCAACGACAAAGCCAACACCCGGGTGGCGCGTATCCGTCTCGACATCATGAAGACGGACAAGGTCACCACCATTCCGAACGTGCAGGCAATCCACGGTCTGCGCCTACAGAAGGTGCCGTACACCAAGTACGTGTTCGCCAACGCCGAGAACCCGATCCCGCAGATCAACGATGGCCGGGATATGGATGATCCGCAGAAGTACTGGACCATGTTCAACGCCATCGACGCGGAAACCATGGAAGTCGCTTGGCAGGTCATCGTCGACGGCAATCTGGACAACCTCGATGCCGATTACACCGGCAAGTACGCCGCCTCCACCTGCTACAACTCGGAGAAAGGCGTCACTCTGGCCGAGACCATGCGCAACGAGCGCGACTGGGTGGTGATCTTCAACATCCCGCGCATCGAAGCGGCGATCAAAGCCAAGAAGTTCACGACGTTGGGTGATTCCAAGGTGCCGGTGCTGGATGGCCGCAAGACCTCCAAACTGGGTCTGACCGGCTACGTGCCGGTGCCGAAAAACCCGCACGGCCTCAACACCTCGCCGGACGGCAAGTACTTCATCGCCAACGGCAAGCTGTCGCCGACCTGCTCGGTGATCGCCATTGACCGTCTGGACGCTCTGTTTGACGGTAAGTACAACGACCCGCGCGAGGTCATCGTCGCCGAGCCGGAGCTGGGCCTGGGACCCTTGCATACCACCTTCGACGGCCGCGGCAACGCGTACACCACCCTGTTCATCGACAGCCAGGTGGTGAAGTGGGACATCGCCGATGCCATCAAGCACTACAACGGTCAGAAGGTGAACTACATCCGCCAGAAGCTGGATGTGCACTACCAGCCCGGCCACAACCATGCCAGCTTGACCGAGTCGCGCGATGCCGACGGCAAGTGGCTGGTGGTGCTCTCCAAGTTCTCCAAGGACCGGTTCCTGCCGGTGGGTCCGCTGCGCCCAGAGAACGACCAGTTGATCGATATCTCCGGCCCGGAAATGAAGCTGGTGCACGACGGCCCGACCTTCGCCGAGCCGCACGACTGCATCCTGGTGCGGCGTGATCAGATCAGGCCGCTGAAGGTGTGGAAGCGCGACGACCCGTTCTTCGCCGAAACCGTGGCCATGGCCAAGAAGGACGGCGTCAACCTGGAGACCGACAACAAGGTCATTCGCGACGGTAAGAAGGTGCGGGTCTACATGATCTCGGTGGCGCCGACTTTCGGCCTGACCGAGTTCCGGGTCAAGCAGGGCGACGAGGTGACCGTGACGGTGACCAACCTCGACATGATCGAGGACCTCACCCACGGCTTTTGCATGGTCAACCACGGCGTGCAGATGGAGGTCGGTCCGCAGCAGACCGCGTCGGTCACCTTCGTCGCCGATAAGCCCGGTGTGCACTGGTACTACTGCAACTGGTTCTGTCACGCGCTGCACATGGAAATGACCGGCCGCATGCTGGTCGAGTCGGCGTAGCAAGCCATCGATCCTAGGCCGGCAGCCGGCCTGGGATCCTGCAGGTCCGCGAGACGATGATGCAACGATGTACTTACTGGCTGATGCCGCTGCTGCTGGCGCTGCTGGGGCCGTTGCAGGCGGCGCAACTGACCGCCTCGCCGGCTGAGCCGCTGCAGACCGTGCTCGACCGAGCGGCGCCGGGAGACGAGATCATCCTGCCGGCCGGGCGTTACCAGGGCGGGGTGACAATCCGCCGATCTGTGCAGTTAATTGGCCAGGAGGGCGCGGTCATCGACGCTGCCGGGCGCGCTCACGCCATCCGCATCCAGGCGCCTGGTGTGGTGCTGCGTGGGCTGCGCCTCGAGAACTGGGGCCGTGACCTGACCGAGCTGAACTCCGGTATTTTCGTCGAGCCGCCGGCCGCCGATGTGCTGATCGAGGGCAACAGCCTGCACGGCCCCGGGTTCGGCATTTGGCTGGATGCGGTCCAGGGCGGCCGGATCAGCGGCAACCGGATCGAAGGGCTAGCCGAGCTGCGTTCGCAGGATCGTGGCAACGGCGTGCATTTGTTCAATGTCCGCCGGGTTGAAGTCGTCGATAACGAAATCTCGCACGTGCGCGACGGCATCTACATCGACAACAGCAGGCAAAGCCTGCTGCGTGGCAACCGGCTGCACGATCTGCGCTACGGCGTGCACTACATGTACGCCTACGACAACCGGGTCGAGTACAACCAGACCACCCGCACCCGCACCGGCTACGCGCTGATGCAGTCCAAACGGTTGACGGTGATCGGCAATCGCTCCGAGCGGGATCAGAACTACGGCATCCTGATGAACAACATCACCGACTCGCTGCTGCGCGGCAACCAAGTCGAAGCGGTGCAGCAGGGCCACAGCGACCACAGCGATGCCCACATCTCCGGCGCCGAGGGTAAGGCGCTGTTCGTCTACAACTCGCAGTTCAACGAATTCAGCGGCAACTGTTTCAGCGACAGCCACATCGGTATTCATCTGACCGCCGGCTCGGAAGACAACAAGATTTTCGGCAACGCCTTCACCGGCAACTACAAGCAGGTGAAGTACGTCGCCACCCGGCCGCAGGAGTGGTCGCGGGACGGCCGCGGTAATTACTGGAGCGACTACCTGGGCTGGGACCTGAACGGCGACGGACTCGGCGACGTGCCCTACGAGCCCAACGACGCCGTCGACCAGCTGCTCTGGCGCCATCCGGCCGCCAAGGTGCTGATGCACAGCCCGGCCATCCAGAGCTTGCGTTGGGTGCAGCGGCAGTTTCCGGTATTCCGGCCGCAGGGGGTACGCGACAGTTATCCGCTGATGCTCGAGCCCCCGCTGGGAGAGGACTCAGAATGAGCGATGTGATCGTTTTTGAAGGGGTCGGCAAGCGCTACGGCAAGCTCGAGCCGCTGAGCGACCTCAGTTTTACCGTCGCCGAGGGTGAGGTGGTCGCCCTGCTTGGCCATAACGGGGCCGGCAAGACGACTTCCATGAAGCTGATACTCGGGTTGATTGCCGCCAGCAGCGGCACAGTCCGCACCTTCGGCGGCGACCCTTTTGGCGCCAATACCGACGCCCTGCGCTGCCAGCTCGGCTATCTGCCGGAGAACGTCAGTTTCTACGAGCAGCTCAGCGGCCGCGAGGTGCTGACCTATTTCGCCCGGTTGAAGCGTACCGCGCCGGCCCAGATCGGCGAGCTGCTGGCGCGGGTCGGGCTGGCGGCAGCGGCCAACCGGCGGGTCAAGACGTATTCCAAGGGCATGCGGCAGCGGCTAGGCCTGGCGCAGGCTCTGCTCGGCCGGCCACGGCTGGTGCTGCTGGACGAGCCCACCACCGGCCTCGATCCGGCCGCTACCCGCGACTTCTACGCCATGGTCAAGGAGCTGCGCGACGGTGGCTGCGCCGTATTGCTGTCGTCGCATGTCTTGCCCGGCATAGAGCCCTACATCGACCGGGCCCTGATCCTCGGCGACGGCCGCCCGCTAGCGCTGGGCAGCATTGCCGAGCTGCGACAGGAGGCGGCGCTGCCGCTTATTATCCGCGCCACCGGTGCCTGGCCGGCGGAGGCCTGGAACGGCAACTGCTGGGAAGGGGCGGCGGTCGACCTGGTGTATGCGGACACGCAGCGGCTGGAGCTGAAGGTACCGGCCGGTGACAAGATGGCGGTGCTGCGCCAGCTCAGCAGCAGCGCCGCGGTGCACGATCTGGAGCTGCTGCCGCCGACCCTGGAAAGCCTGTACACCCACTTTTCCAGCTACCGCCAGGAGGCCGCCGCATGAATACCATTTTCATCGTGGCGCACAAGGAGTTTCGGGACGGCCTGCGCAACCGTTGGGTGTTGGCGATCAGCGTGATGCTGGGCTTGCTGGCGATCGGCATCGCCTATTTCGGTGCTGCCGCCAGCGGCTCAGTCGGCTTTACCTCGCTGCCGACCACCATCGTCAGCCTGTCCAGCCTGGCGGTATTCCTGATCCCGCTGATCGCGCTGCTGCTTGCCTACGATGCCGTGGTCGGTGAACAGCAGCAGGGCACCCTGCTGTTGCTGCTGACTTACCCGCTGCAGCGGCGCGAGCTGTTGCTCGGCAAGTTCCTCGGCCACGGCCTGATTCTAGCGGTGGCGACCCTGCTCGGCTTCGGCGTGGCGGGAATGGTGATCGCCGTCAGCGCCGACACCATCGAACCGGCCGAGCTGTTCCAGTCGCTGGGCCTGTTCATCCTCAGCGCGATTCTGCTCGGCTGGGTGTTCGTTGCCTTGGCCTATCTGGTCAGCACGGTGGTCGTGGAAAAGTCGCGCGCTGCCGGTCTGGCCCTGCTGGTGTGGTTCGCCTTCGTGCTGGTGTTCGACCTGATTCTGCTGGCTCTGCTGATTGGCGCCGACGCCGCCACTGCGGGCAGCTGGCTGCCGTATTTGCTGCTGTTGAACCCGGCCGATTGCTTCCGCCTGGTCAACCTGACCGGCTTCGAGGCCGCCCAGGCCTATTCCGGGCTGATGTCGATCGCTTCGGAGGCCATCGCCCGTCCCAGCCTGCTGCTCGGCGCGCTGTCCTTGTGGATCGCGGCACCGTTGGCGCTGGCGGTGTGGTTGTTCGGCCGTCGCCAGATTTGATCTAGAGGAGCCTCCGATGACACGTCGTGTATTGCTGCTGTTGTTTCTCCTGCTGCCGCTGCTGGGCTGCGAGCGTGCTGCTGATGTTCAGGCGCAGGCTTTGGCGCCGGTGCCGATCACCGCCGATGACGAGTGCGCTGTCTGCGGCATGTCGATCCACCACCATCCCGGCCCCAAGGGGCAGCTGTTTCTGGCTGGCAGCCAGCAGCCGGCTAAGTTCTGCTCGACGGTCGACCTGTTCGTCTACGCCCTGCAGCCGGAATATCAAGAGCGGATTGCCCAGGCGTATGTGCACGACATGAGCGCTACCGATTGGCAGCGGCCGGACGACGCCGCCTTCATTCCAGCCAATGAAGCCTGGTTCGTTGTCGGTCACGATCAACGCGGCGCCATGGGTCCGACCTTGGCATCGTTCCGCGATACCGGCACGGCGCAGGCCTTCATCGACCAGCATGGCGGTCGAATGCTGCCGTACAGCGCGGTAACGCTGGAAGTGCTGCAAGAGCTGAGTCAGGGCGGCCACGGCGATCACCCCGGCCCCGGTGCTCACCATCACCATTGACGGCACGTTCGAAGTGGGCGGGTTCTGGTTCATGCGTCGCGGCGCTTTGACTCGATTGTTGCTGGCGGTCTTGCTGAGCGTGGCCGTCATCGCCGTTGCCCGGCTGCGGCTAGTCCCCGTTCCTAGTCAGAGCGGCGAGTACCAAGTCTTCGGCACCGTCGTGCGCGTCGACATACGCAGCTGGCATGAGGCAGCCGCCACGACCGCCTTGGCCGACATCGGCAGGCTGCTGGCCCGCAACCATCAGGCCTGGCATGCCTGGGAGCCCGATAGCGAGCTCAGCCGGCTGAATGCCCGGCTGGCGGCCGGGGAGAGCGGCAGAGTGTCGGCCGACCTTGCTGCCATGATCCGTCATGCGCAGGAGGGCTATGCCCGTAGCGGCGGGCTGTTCAATGCTGCCATGGGCAAGCTGATTGGCAGCTGGGGGTTTCATGGCAGTCACTATCCGCTGCAGACGCCGGGGCCAGCCGCTGATGAACTGGCCGAACAGCTGACCCGACTGCCGACCATGGCAGACGTTCAGGTCAGCGGTGACGATGTAGTCAGCTCGACTAACCCGCGGGTGGCGCTCGACTTGAACGGTCTGGCCGAGGGTTACGCCGCCCAGCAGATTGCCGGCTTGCTGCGGAGCCGGGGTATCGACCATGCCCTGATCTACCTCGGCGGCTACGTGATGGCGCTGGGACGGGCGGAAGGCAGGCCCTGGCTGGTCGGCGTGCGGGCGCCGGAAGGCGGCTTGCTGGGACGAGTCGCGCTGCAGGATGGCGAGGTGTTGTCGTCGTCCGGCGATTATCAGCGCTACCGCGCCAGCGCCGCCGGACGTGAGGGCCATATCGTCGATCCGCGGCGCGGCCGGCCGCAGCGGGCGACGGCGGCGACCAGCGTACTCAGCGACGATCCGGTGATGGCCGACATGGCCGCCACCGCCCTCATGGTCGCCGGTCCGGCCGGGTTCGAGCAGACCGCCCGCCGCATGGGCATGGGCTGCGCTCTGCTGGTGGCCCGCGACGGGACGATTCACTTGACCCCGGCGATGCGCGCCCGGCTGGAGTTGGAGCAGGGCTTGCCGGAGCCCCGGATCACGGCGCCGGTTGCACCTGATTGCCGGCGTCCCCAGGTGGATTGACAATTGCAGTCCAGCGCGTGGTCGCGCCAGACGGACAGGCAGAGCGGCGACGCCGCCAAGCCAACCAAGAAGCCCATTTTTTGCCTTGTAGGGATTTGATTTTAAAACGATTTGGGAACGGGTATTCGCGCGCGGTACACTTGGTCGCCATAACAATGGAGGAGAGGTGGCCCGATGGGCGAATTCAAGGCTTTGAGAGTGCACAACGATGCCGACGGGGTTGCGGCGCGGCTCGAGCAGATCCGGCTGGATGAGCTTTCTGCCGGCAATGTCGTCATCCAGGCTTCTTACTCCTGCATCAACTACAAAGACGCCATGGCGGTTACCGGCGCCGGCCGGGTGGTGCGTCGGTTTCCGTTGGTGCCGGGCATCGACGTCGCCGGCCGGGTGCTGCAGTCCGACGATCCGCGCTACCAGAAAGGCGATCCCGTGCTGGTCACCGGCTATGGCCTGGGGGAAGGCCATGACGGTGGTTACAGCGAGCAGGTGCGGGTCAATGGCGACTGGGTTATCCGCATTCCCGAGGGCTTGAGCGAGCGCGAGGCCATGCAGATCGGCACCGCCGGCTTTACCGCCGCGCTGGCGCTGGAGCGGCTGGAGCGGGCCGGCACCAATCCGGCCAGCGGCCCGGTGCTGGTGACAGGGGCTACCGGCGGCGTTGGCAGTCTCGCTATCGACATATTCAGCAAGGCCGGTTACAGCGTCACCGCGCTCACCGGCAAGCGGGATCAGGAAGATTACCTGAAGGAGTTGGGCGCCGACGAGGTTCTGCTCAGCGACAGTCTTGAACTGGGCAAGCGGCCGCTGGAGAGCGGCCAGTGGGGCGCGGCGGTCGACAGCCTCGGCGGCGAGGTGCTGGCCTGGATTCTGGCCAGCACCAAACCCTGGTGCAATGTCGCCAGTATCGGCCTGGCCGCCGGCGTGCAGCTGCCGACCACCGTTATGCCGTTCATCATCCGCGGGGTCAGCCTGATCGGCATCGACTCGCCGCTGTGTCCGCACGACATCCGCGAGCGCGTCTGGCAGCGGCTGGCCCACGAGCTCAAGCCGCGTCATCTGGAGCGCATCGGCAGTCACGAAATAGGCTTAGCCGATGTGGCCGATGCCTGCCGCGAGCTGATGGCGCGCAAGGTTACCGGTCGTTTCATCGTGAAAATCTGAAGGAGGCGCTACGCCTCCTTTTTTATTCGCCGTTCAATTGCAGAGGGCCTTATGTCAAGCATCGAATCCGCTGGCGCCCGGTTCCGCGCCGCACTCGCCGCCGAAAAGCCGTTGCAGATCGCCGGCACCATCAACGCCTATTCCGCCCTGCTGGCGCGGCGCGCCGGTTTTCGCGCGATCTATCTGTCCGGCGCCGG
>DASULL010000293.1:0-4946 GCA_036278215.1 Gammaproteobacteria bacterium
TCCGGCTACAGAATGGCCTTCAGAATCCAGAAGAACAGAATCGCCAGAAAGCCGCCGATGGGCAAGGTGACGATCCATGACGTGAAAATCGTGCGGACCACAGCTAAATTGAGGGCAGCCAAGCCGCGTGCCATACCTACCCCGAGCACAGCTCCCACGAGCGCGTGGGTGGTCGAGATCGGCAGGCCAAGCCCGGAGGCGAACACGACGGTGCCGGCAGCGGACAGTTCGCAAGCAAACCCGCGGCTGGGGGTGAGTTGGGTAATTTCCTGGCCGACGGTGGCGATGACCCGCTGGCCCAGAGTCAGCAACCCAATGACGATGCCGATTGCGCCGAGCAGCAGCACCCAGACTGGAATCAAGGCGCTCTGGCCGATCTCGCCGCCACTTTGCACCACTGAGATGATGGCCGCCATCGGACCGACGGCATTGGCAACGTCGTTGGAGCCGTGGGCGAACGCCATGGCACAGGCCGTCACCACCATCAGCACGGCGAATACCCGCTCGACGTTGGCGTAGTGCGACTCGCGATCCGCTTCCGGGTCGTAAGGGATGCGGGCGATGATTGCTTTGCCGATAAACATCAGGACCACGCCGATTGCTGCCGAAAGGGCGTAGGCATGCAGCGTCGTCAATGCCAGACCGACGTGCTTGAGCCCCTTCAGCATGGTCATCAGGCTCATGATGAAGCCGGCCAGGAAAATGTAGTAAGGCACATAGCGGCGGGCGCTTTCCAGCGGGTCGCGCCGGTCCAGGATCAGCCACTGCACTGTGCGGAACAACAGATAAGCAACCACGGCGGAGAGCAGTGGCGAGACAATCCAGCTGGTGGCGATCCGGCCGATACTGCCCCATTGCACCACTTCCCAACCGAAACCGGCAATGCCGAAGCCGACGATCGCCCCGATGATGGAGTGCGTGGTGGAAACCGGCCAGCCCATGCGGGAGGCGATCAGCAGCCAGACCCCGGCGGCCAGCAGCGCGGCAAGCATGCCCAGTACCAGCAGCCTGGGCTCGCCGGCCACGGCATCCATGCTGATAATACCGCTGCGGATAGTGGCGGTGACCTCGCCGCCGGCCAGCACCGCGCCGGAGAACTCGAACACCGCCGCGATCATGACCGCCCGCCGTATGGTCAGGACCTTAGCTCCAACGGAAGTCGCCATGGCGTTGGCGACGTCGTTGGCGCCGATGCCCCAGGCCATAAAAAGGCCAAAGGCGGCCGCCAGGACCAGATAAATCGTCCCGTATTCCATCGCTGTTACTCCGCGTCAGCTCGCCAGCATCAATTGCAGCCGGCTGCCGACGCGCTGAGCATGGTCGGCGAGATCGCCTGTCCAGTCGATAATTTTGTACAGAAACATGACATCCACCGGTGGCATGTCCCGTTCCAGGGTGCGGAGAGTGGCCCGCAGCGCTACCTGGAGGCGGTCGGTATCGTTCTCGATGCTGTCCAGCTGGCGCAGAATGTCGAGGACGTTATCCGCCTGGGCGCCGCGAAAACCAGTCACCACCAGTTCATCCATTTCGTTCACAGCGGTCAAAGCCATTTCCACTGCATCCAGGCAGCGCAGCAGATAGGCTTCGAAGGCCTCCCGCATCGGCGCCGGAATCCGCATCTGCCGGCCAAGAGCGAGTCCGGCGATGTCCTTGGCCTTGTTGGCAACCTGATCCTGTACCCGCAGCAGTTCGAGCAGGTCGCGCCGGTTCATCGGCAAGAACAGGGTCCCCGGCAGGCGCAGGCGCAGTTCTTTCTTGATCGCATCGGCTTCCCGCTCAAGCTGCGAAACCCTGGCTTGCGCGGTGGCCATCATGTCGAAGTCGTCGCGGTTGGCGGCCTGGAACAGCGGCACCAGCTCGCGAGTGCATTCGAGCACCGTTTTCATATGCCGCTGCAGGGGCTTGATGGGAGACGCGCCGAAAATTCCGGAGAAGTAGCTCATCATCAGCGTTACTCTAAGGGGATTCGCGCAGCCAGCCGGCGACGCGCTTGGCAAAGTAAGTGAGAATGCCGTCGGCGCCGGCCCGCTTGATCGCCACCAGCGATTCGAGGATGCAGCCGCGCTCGTCCAGCCAGCCATTCTGGATCGCCGCCATCAGCATGGCGTACTCGCCGCTGACTTGGTAAACGAAGGTCGGCGCGCCGAACTCATCCTTGACCCGGCGAATGACGTCCAGATACGGCAGTCCCGGCTTCACCATCACCATGTCGGCGCCTTCCGCCAGGTCCAGAGCGACTTCCCGCAACGCTTCGTCGCTATTGGCCGGGTCCATCTGGTAAGTGTGCTTGCCGCCGCCGCCGAGATTGCCGGCCGAACCGACCGCGTCGCGGAACGGGCCGTAGAAGTTGGAAGCATACTTGGCGGAGTAGGCGAGAATCTGCGTATTGCGGAAGCCACTGGCCTCGAACGCCTGGCGGATCGCGCCGATGCGGCCGTCCATCATGTCGGAAGGCGCGACGATGTCGACCCCGGCTTCGGCGTGCGAGACCGCCTGCTTCACCAGCGCCTCTACGGTTTCGTCATTGAGGATGTAGCCGCTGTCGTCGAGCAGACCGTCCTGGCCGTGGACGGTGAATGGATCCAGCGCGACATCGGTAATCACCCCAAGCTCGGGCAGCCGCGACTTGAGGGCGCGGATCGCCTGCTGGGCGATGCCTTCCGGATTCCAGGCCTCGGCGGCATCCAGGCTCTTCTTTTCCTGCGGCGTCACCGGGAACAGCGCAATGGCGGGAAGGCCTAGCTCCAGCGCCTCCTCCGCTTCCTGCAGCAGCAGATCGATCGAGAGTCGCTCGACCCCGGGCATGGAAGCCACCGGCTCGCGCCGCTGCTTGCCTTCCAGGACGAACACCGGATAGATGAGGTCGTCGGCCGTCAGCACAGTTTCCCGCACCATACGGCGCGAGAAGGCTTGAGATCGCGTTCGGCGCATCCGCACGTACGGATAGGCACCAGGCTGGCGTCGTGTCACGGCAACTCCTCCCTCGGCAGGCTTTGATGCAGCGCATTATGCCTGCTGCAGCGGGTGTGCGCACCTGGAGTCTGTGCAAGGAGTCAGCCGACCATTATGAATGGACGTACCACGGCCCGCATCGGTTTGCTGATCGTGCTGGCAATCCTGGGGCTTGTTGCGCTGGCATATCGCAGCAGCTTCAGCAGCTTTGACCCTGATACCCTGCGCGCCTGGTTTGCCGGATTTGGCGTCTGGGCGCCAGTGGTCTATGTCTTGGTCTACCTGTTTGCCGGCCTTGTTTTCGTGCCGGCGACGCCACTCACCATTGCCGGTGGAGTGCTGTTCGGAGCGCTGGCGGGGACTCTGTACGCTCTTATCGCCGCGGGCTGTTCCGCCAGCGTCGGCTTCCTGCTCGCCCGCTACGCGGCACCAGCCTGGATCGGCCGGGACAGCGGCGCGCGCGTAATCAGGCTACGGCAGGGTGTCGAGGCTGAGGGTTGGCGGTTCGTCGCCTTCGTGCGTCTGGTGCCGATCTTTCCGTTCAGCCTGATCAACTACGGCCTGGGGTTGACCCGCCTGCACTTCGGCATGTACTTGACGACCACTGTGGTCTGCATGCTGCCGGGCACCTTCGCCTACGCTTACCTCGGCGATGCCGGCGCGGAGGCGTTGGGCGGTGAGGGGACGGTTCGCACCGCCCTTATCGGCCTAGCCCTACTTGCCGTGCTGGCCTTGCTACCGCGGCTGGTGCGGCGTTTGCTAAATGGAAGATGAACCGGCCGTGGTGGCGGTTTTTCTCGGCGCCGCCTCAGAGCCCCATCTGCCGGCGGCTCCATTTCAGTACCCGCTGAACCCGTGGAGAAGTGCAGCGGTAGGCGTCGTCGTAAGTCATCCATCGGTATTCATGGTGCTCGGCTCGGCCTAGCGCGGGGACGAAGCCGAGCACGACTTGGCTGCTGGTTGTTTCGGCGATGTAGTAGCGGGCAACCTTGCCGCGGGCATAGGGGCCAGTTTCAATGAAATCCTGGCCCCAGCGAAAAGTCACCTGATCAATCCCGGTTTCTTCCTTGAGCTCGCGCAAGGCGGCTTCCAGAGGCGTTTCGCCAGCTTCGGTCTTGCCCTTGGGGAAATCCCAGTATTGGTACGCGCGCAGCAGCAGGTACAACCAGCGGCCTTGCGCATGCCGGACCGGAATTACCCCCGCGGACAAGGTCTTGGCCCGCACCGCTGGATCAGCCTTGGCCGGCCGCCGGTGGTGCGTGGTAGGGGGCGCTTAACTCGTGGACCGCTTCGACCAGCGCCAGCATGTGGGACGGGTCGATCTCCGGGTGAATGCCGTGGCCGAGATTGAAGACATGGCCGGCGCCGGCGCCAAACGACGCCAGGGTGCGCGCCACTTCCACCCGGATTACCTCGGGCGCGGCATACAGGGTGGATGGATCGAGATTGCCCTGTAAAGCCACTCGATTGCCCACGCGGGCGCGGGCGTCGCCAAGTTCGATGGTCCAGTCGATGCCCAGGCAGTCGAAGCCGGCATCGGCCATGCTCTCCAGCCACTGACCGCCGCCCTTGGTGAAGAAGATCACCGGGATCTGCCGGCCATCGGCTTCACGCTGCAGGCCTGCCAGGATCCGCTGGGCGTAGGCGAGCGAGAACTCCTGGTAGGCCGGGGTCGATAGCACGCCGCCCCAGCTGTCGAAGATCATCAGTGCTTGTGCGCCGGCGGCGACCTGGGCATTCAGGTAGCTGGTCACCGATTGTGCCAGGGTATCGAGCAAGCGGTGCAGCAGTTGTGGTCGCTCATACAGCATGCCCTTGATCAGGCTGAAGTTTTTGCTCGGACCGCCTTCCACCATGTAGGTAGCCAGGGTCCACGGGCTGCCGGCGAAGCCGATCAGCGGCACGCGACCGTGCAGCGCACGGCGGATCTCGGTGACCGCGTCGAACACGTAGCGCAGGCGCTCGAGGTCGGGCGCCGCGAGCCGTGCGACGTC